>NZ_PUGA01000057.1:0-15267 GCF_003236725.1 Pantoea sp. ARC270 | reverse complement strand
AGCGTCTGCACTATCTGCGGCACCGTCTGGCTCTGGAAGATGCGCAGGTTGCGGTCCCGCTTCATCGGCCACAGGTCCGGCTCCACCGTCAGCTCATAGCACGCGTAGCGCGTGCCGTTCAGCTCCTGGCTGCGCACCGCCACCCGGGTGATTTTACCGTTGAGGTAGCGCGGGCTCAGCGCGCTCATCAGGCCGTCGGTGGGCAGCGTGAACGTCACCGGCTGACCCAGCAGGGCGTGGCGGTCGATGCGCGCGTCGGTGGAGAGCAGCTCGGCGGTGAGCACAAACGGGTGCGACAGCGCCTCGGTGCCCTTGAGCGTGTGGAACAGCAGGCCGTCCGCCGGCAGCTGTGCAGTAATGCGTGAGTACATAGTCTTTTTTCCGTACAGACAAAACTGACGATAGGGCAAGTCAGCAAGGTGGATGGGTTCTGAATTTATGGTCAGGACGCGCGCCGGTGCTCAATAACTCAATGGCGCCGGTAAGTTGCTCGCGACAGCTGAGCTTCCAGAATCGCAGACTACCGACCGGCAGAAAGATAGTGATACGATAAATACATAGTGATTATCCGGACTGACGGGCATCGGTGAATTAAGCGGCTATTGCTGCATGTCAGATAAGCGTCTTTAACTGTTGCAATGCATCATATGGTGAGTTGAGTTCCCACTGACGCTGTTCCGGTTGTACTCTTTCAGATAAGTGTATCGTGAGAACACGGTGTCACCGGAAGTGTGCGTTTCAGGGTTAATACATCCGCAAAACTAGCCTTATCCGATGGCTTACCATAAAGATGTTAGAAAAACGCTGCTGGATCTGTTAGTGAGAGAAACCCGACGTAAGAGGAAAATCATATCCTGTACTGATACCCATAGTCTGTCTCCCTGCTTAATCTAATTCGCAAGCCAGATTCCGTAATAAATGATTATAGAGCCAAAAGTAAGAATGGCCTTTAAAAAGATGAACAGCCAGGGTGCCAGCTTACTGGTTATCGGTGAAAACTTCCTGTAATTATCATTGTTATATTTCTTGTGGAAATCCATGATAGTGCCAAACATATTGCACAATGCAACAAGTATATACCTCATCCCCCATACAAACAGTAATGACACCCCTATTTTCTCCATTAAATCCCCTGCCGCGTCCCTGGTAAAACCTGGGATTATCGCTGCCAGTGCTTTAAGCACGAACCCAATAGCAATAATGGCGATAAAAACCCCGATAAAAGCTTTCCCTATACTGACCAGGGTTCTTTTCCCATAGGAAATCTTACTACTCCAGATAAAATATGCAGTCACTAAAAAGAAAAACAAAAATACTATGTTTTCCATGACATTGTTATCCCTGTTAAAAATAAATGAATTATCAGGAAAGGTTTATATAGCCCCTCACTGACTTTAAACGCGTAGAGTAGCAAGCCGTCCATTGGCAGCATTACAGTATTGCGTGAACACATGCTTTTTCGTACAGAAAGAACTGATTGTGAGATTGGTAAGTGAAAGTCAAATGATATTTACTTAAAGCATCTTATGGTTATAAGAAATATATTGCGGGATTAAACCACCTTTCAAAACCAATGCCTGCATAAAAGGGTAATATTGATTAACATAATCGACAGGATAATTTTTGTAATCAATATCCAATCTGTATTTCGGCCGGAAAACATGGGCGAAGGTTGGCTTTTAAATGGCTTTAATCAAAAAAACACGTATCACATATCACTTTACTGCTAAAAATTTTCATTGAGCCTAATTATTGAACATTCAATCCGACGCATTTATGATATACGAGAAAAAATTTCATTTGAACGCCAGGTTTTGTTAAAAAAAATCCCATATCTGATATGGGATTTTATTATCAATCTTTTTCTTCCGGTGCAAGCTGAAACAGCTCTTTTGCCATTGAAAGAATTCTGTCTTTTTGTACTATTTTATCAACCCATTCCTCAGGGATGCCTGATAAACCATACAATGCGCCCGCTAACTGGCCTGCGGTTGCTGCCACGCTGTCAGCATCATCAGCAAGATTTGCCGCCAGCAAAATGGCATCTTTAAAATTATCTGTATGCCAGACGGCCCATAATGCTGCTTCCAGGGTGTCGATAACGTAACCGGATGAGCGAATTTGGTCACGATGCTTTTCTTTATATTCACCGGCATTGATAAGCAGGACACGTAGTGATGTGGCCATGAGATGAGGCGCAAAACTTTCGCTCTTATTATAACCGTTTAAAAGATAATGAAGTATTACATTAAAAAAACGACAACAATTAATTGATTCTGGAGCGTAATGTGTAGCTTTACTCTGCAACGCGGCATCACGCCAACCATCAACAAAAGATTTTCTTCTAAAAATAGCAGCCGGAGCATGGCGAATTAATGCAGCATTACCAGCTGTTTCAGGAGAAGTATTCCCCATCCAGGAGGGCCCGTGCTGTTCAAATTGCTCAAGCGCAAAGCGCGTTGAGTTACCTATATCAAAGCACACGCCATTTGAACTATTTGTCCCATTTTTATACCAGCTAAGCAGTTTTTTACGAAATAATGTGATATCACATTTATTGCTTTCAATATATGTTTCAGCGAGACACAGCGCCATTGAGGTGTCATCAGTCCACTCACCGGGTTTAAGAGAGAAAGGTCCCATTCCAACCATATCATCAACGTGAGCTTTATCTCTTGGCATAAATTCCAGAGTCGTGCCAACAGCATCTCCAACCGCCAAGCCGATTAAAGCGCCCTGACATTTATCTAATGCTTGCTCATTATTGATTTTTTGAGGGAGCGATTTCATCCATTCAGGTTTAGCTCCATCATCAGGATGGCTTCTCAAGGGTTTAGGATCAAAAGACATTCTATTCATTAACTGCCGCGAAGGTTGAGGCGTTAAATGAGCATAACGTTTCGCATAGACAAAAATTTCAAACTCGTCAGCTCTTAGATCAATCATAAAACCTCCTTACAAATTCACACCCTTAAACAATCTCAAAAAACCAATTAAAACACGAGTAAATTTTATAATGTCACCTCATTTCATTTACTTACACTAGATTTATAAATTAATATATCACCATCCATTTATTTCTGAGGTTTCAAATATCTCTTTTTACGCTTTTCATATCCTGGATCGGTTTGATGAGGAAGGATAACTTTTAGCCCAGCGCCTATTTGAGAGGCAATATAATTTGCGTTTTAAAGATGTTTAGCAAGCTCTGGGTCAGTTGTATCAAACTCTTTGGAAGCCAGACTCCCCAGATTCATACTATGCAGGACACTTTTATCATTTTCTTCACCAGTTAATATTTTTTTTACATAAATAAGCTGTTTCAGAGCAACTTGAAAAACTATAAAATCATGCTTATCTAAGACTCTTTGATTAGTGATATCAATAGCATCGTTAATGTAGTCAAGAGCGGTATATTCTTTTTTATTTATCATAACCATGATGCACCATTCTCGTTTGAGAGCAAAGGCAGATCTAAATAAAAAACCCTGAGCCTACCTTATTTATGTGCATAGACTACCAAAAACCTATCTTGGAGTAACTTAATGCAAAAACCTCTAAGAATTGAATCTCTAAAAATGCGATTTTCTGGGAAGGGGAACTATTTATTTACGTATTATAAATCACCTCACCACTTTAATATTTTCAACCTCTCTATCAGAGAACCTGACCCAATCCTTACGAACAGACTCGGCCAACCTTATTAAATAGTCAAAATCCTCTTTATGAAGAATATCATTTTCATCTAATATAAATATTTTGCTAACATCAAAATGTGTATTTGGATAAAAATTTGGAATAAGAACGCCTATAAACCATTCACTACCCGAATGCAGTAAATTAAAGTCACCTTGGCGAGACTTAACAATCTTAGCTTCAATCATAAATCCCTCCTGTTTTAAGCCATAAACTTGATAGTCTATCCCTTTATCTAAATTCTCCATGGAAACAACCGTTTCACAAACACCATTCGGCAACTTACCACATGGCAATCATAAGCATCTGAGGTTAAACCCGGGATATAGCTGTCAGTCCTTTAAGCAGGAATCCGATAGCGATGAAGGTCCTGATAAAAGCTTTCTTTATAACAACCAGCGTTTTTTCCATAGGAAAACGTACTGCTCCAGATAAAATATACCGTCACTAATAAAAATAATAAAAATGTCACGATTTCCATGCTGTTGCCATCCGTTTTAAAAATGAATTACCAACCTGAATCTTTTTACACAGCGCTTCGGTGCCTTTGAAAGTGTGGAACAGAAGCGGGATGCCAGACATACTCGGCATCAGAACGATACACTCCTGGCACAGGTCAGCGGCTGAATGTAAAAAGACGGAAGGATCGTTAAGATCGCTTCCGGTTTATTTTAGCATCAGGCATCATTTTCAGCATATTTGATTAAGCGCAGACACTGATCTTTAACTGATGGTTTCTGATCTAGGTTTGACAACCAACCTTCTAAAAATTCATTAGCCAGGAATATCTCTAAAAAATATTCTGCATTTATTTTTGCTGCTTCATCCGGCACTCCCCCCTCATCAGGTTCCGTTGCAACAATGGCCTCTGCGTCAGGACTCCATGGCTTCTTCACATAGATAGTGTTTTCATCGTCCAAGCTATCGAGCTGTTTTATAACATCATTCAAGGTCATTTCATTTCCCCCATAGGGCATATCCGCCGTAACCATTAGGATGTAATACTTTCCAGAACTCACTTCCTGGAGTGTGCTGAGAGCGAGGAACTAATCGCATTGATCCTTCATCAAGTTCGTGGTGCCAAGTCCAGCCTTCCGGTGGTTTTCTCGGAGCCAGCCCTGTAGGTGTGCGTTCAAGATTAATACCCAACTCTTTCATAGTGTTAGCAAAATTTTTATCCGACTCCATTGCTTTCAATAAAGATTCATTTGCTTCCTGGAAATGTCGACCGCGTGAGACACCAGGATAAGATGTTTTAGCAAGTTTCATTTCATAGGCTGTGGAATAAGCATTGGCCTCTTTGTTACTACACCTACTCAACCCCAGCGGATCCACCCAACTCAGCGGATTCGGCGCATACTGATAAAGATTTACCCCACCAGCAAGCCCTATCGGATCCTGGCTCACAAACCTGCCCGCATCCGGATCATAATAGCGAAAACGGTTATAGTGCAAACCTGTTTCCGCATCGAAATACTGACCCTGATAGCGCAGCGGCTGATAAATCGGCTCTGCATTCTCTACTGCGACCTGCTCTGTGCGCAGTGTATTACCCCAGGCACGATAGACGGCACGCCAGACCACACTGCCATTAGTTCCGGTCAGCTCCCGTGGCAGACCTGACACATCATTGTGATACCAGTTAACCTGAGCTTCATTCTCCGTTTGACCCTGCTGCAGACTGATCTGCGCCAGGGGAGCAAAGTTTCCATCCTCGTAAATCCAGAGGTGCTGGCGTGAGCCTCTCACCTCACTCAGCAGGCGATTGCCTTCCCAGATGAAGCGCGCAATACCAAAAGCATCGCGTTTCCAGCTTCGGCGGCCAAATGCATCGTAGCCGTAGGTGGTTCGCTGCTCGGTCCCGTTTCGGGTGCTCACCGATTCGGTCAGCTGGTGTTCAGCGTTCCAGATAAACTGCTGATCTGTGTGTCGGCCACTCTGTTTGCGCGTCACATTGCCGAAACAGTCATAGGTCCAGCGTTTATCTTCATAAACCCTGAGTCGGTTATCCTGCAGGGGCTGCGCCTGGGCCTCGCTCAGCAGATTGTGCGCCGGGTCAAAGGCAAAATACTCATCACGCGCCCGCGTCATGCGTCCCAGCGCGTCATATTCGTAACGATAATCGCCCGTGTATTTATCTGTCATTTGCGTCAGCTGTCCATCGCGCCGCCAGACATACTCGCGTGCCACCGCTGACTGAGCGCCACGGCCCGCACGCTGGCTTATCAGCCGTCCCATCTCGTCGTGCAGATATTCACTGGTGATTGCGCCCTGGGTGCGTCGCACTTCCCGATGCAGGACGTCACGTTCGCTTTCGCTGATGACCCGGTTACCAAAGTTAACCTGGACCCGATGCCCGCTGCCGTAATAAAACTGCTTCAGTTCCCGGCCATCCGGCAAGGTGGTATGCGTCCGGTTACCCAGTTCATCATAGCTGTGGTGCAGTTCGTAACGGTGCCCCCTAACCAGCGTCCGCTCAGCAAGTAACTGACCTGCATCGTCCCATTCCAGCTCAGAGCGACCGCCGTGATTTACCCCTGCAGTCAGGCGACCCAGCGCATCATAACGATAGCGGGTACGCTGCCATACTGCATCGCCTCCGCGCGACACCATTTTTTCCAGCAATCGCCCGGCCGCGTCACGCTGATAGCGTGACTGGATTACCGGCCCGCTGCCATCGCCTTCTTCAATGCGAGCCAGCAGCCAGCCACTCTCATCATATTCATAACGCGTTTTACACCCATCAAACCCGCGCTCCTCTATCCGGTTATCCCGGGCATCGTAGCAAAAGGCATAACGTGCGCCATTTTCATTAGTCAGTGCGGTCAGGCGACGGGCCAGATCATATTCGTAGCCAATGCTGTGGCCGAGTGCATCAGTTCGCGATAACGGCACGCCATCCGCTGCCAGTGTCCAGCGTGTAACCTGCCCCTGAGGATCCTGCCATGCAACCAGCCGTTTCCAGCGATCAAACTCAAAACTCTCTGATCCACCATCGGCATGCACTATCTGCTGAGGCAGCCCATTCCACCGGTTAAAAAACTGCGTCAGGCAGCCTGCTGCATCAGTCTGCTGCTTCATCCAGCCATATTTATCATAATCGAAGGTGGTGGTCCGGCCGGAGCAGTCGGTATGACTGATAAGGAAGTTGGCCTGGTTCCAGCATAACGTTTGTACGCCCGCTGCAGCATCACGCACCCTGACCAGATTGCCGCGATCGTCATGGTTATATTCTGTAATGCGACCTATCTCATCCGAGAAGCGGATTAAGTTTCCTGCTGTGTCGTAACTAAATTCCCGGGTGCCACCCAGCATGTTGGTCACACGAACCGGCATATTCCAGCGTTCGTGATAGTCAAAACGTGTAGTCTGACCGTCTGGCTCAATAATGGCCGTACAGTTGCCACGTTCATCATAGCGGTAACGCGTTACCCGGCCGCACTGATCGGTGAGTTCTGTCATCTGACCGCGAACATTCCGTCTGATACGAATATAACCTTCCATCGCATCCTGATAGCCGATCAGTTCCTGGTTATCGTCAAAGTCGTAACGGGTTACGCGTCCCAGGGCATCCGTGACCGTTGTGGACTGATGGCCATACTCAAAACGCCATTCCCCGCCGAGGCTGTCACGATGTGCCAGGACCTTTCCTTCAGAAGCATAGGTGTCGTAATGATAAAAACACTCCATTTCGCCCGCGCGACGATGCGCCACCATAATATGGTTGCGGTAGCGGAATTCACGCAGCACCTCGTTGAGCTCGTTACGCACAGCAATAAGATCGCCCTGCGTCGAATAATCGTAGCGGCACAGAATTTCAGCATTCAGAGGATCAGACGGATAACAGACGCTGACGCTGGTGATACGGATTAAGGGGATACCCGTATCCGATGAAAATGTTGAAAAGGTGATATTAAATCGACGGCCAGCGCTATCTTCAATCTGTACAGGCAGATTCCGGGTATCGTAACGCAGTGTCAGGCGGTTGCCGTGACGGTCACTGATGGCTGATAACAGCCAGCGGTCAGATTCAGCTTTATGCGTAAAGTGCCAGTGCTGACTTTCATCCGCGTCTGAAATGCAGAATTCCTCTGCCTGCGGTTGTGAGAGAGAGAGCTGTTCATAGCGATGAAGTTGTGGCCTGCGTCCTGCCTCAGGATAAGGAAACTCTATTTCGCGCCCCTGCTCATCGATCAATATCAGCAAATGATTTTTTCTGCGCACTTCCTGTGAGATGGGCAGAGACCAGCCCTGCCCCAGCCAGCCATTACCCGTTTCGTCAGAAAAATAGTAGCGTTGCCAGTTGAGGGGGACCGAGGCCGGAAAAGAGAAATCATTGTCTTCAGGGCCGAACAGCAGCTTGATACCCAGCACAGGGTTAACAGGACTACCTACCGCCATTTCCACCTGCGGCAGAGGCCTTGCCGGAATTTTACACGGTTCAGTCTTTTTCTGAGCATGGCCTTTATCGCTGCCCCCTTTTTCACTGCCCGCTTTTTTCGCGCTGATAACTTCATCAGCCTCTTTTTTAGCGGCTTTAGCTTCGGCTTTAGCGGCGGTCGTTTCAGCTTTGGCTGCTGCTTTTTCTGCCAGCTCAGCACCTTCTTTTGCAATACCCTTGCCCGCTTTCGCGGCTTCGACTGCTTTACCTGCCTTTGCGGCCAGTTTCCCCGCTTTAAACGCAGCGCCCCCGCCGGGTACAAAGTTAGCTGCCGCCGAAGCAGCTGAAAGTGCTGCGTTACCATAATCGCCTTCTGCGGTGTAAATTGCCGCGTTCGCGCCGTCGGCAACTGCGCCAACAACCGGTACGGCACCTAAAACATCCAGGCCGGTATGCACCCAGTCGCCATAATTGCTCCACCAGCTTTTCTTTTTCGGCGGGTTGGCACTGCCCGCCGCCACATGGCCTTGTGGCGCAGGCGCATATTGTAATTTACCAATCGTATTTCCGGTTGCCATTGGAGCTCCGTGCGAACATTTACAGGATGAAGAATAAAGTTATTGATAAAACGAATTTACCCGGGAATAAGAGATCACATCAGGCGGCGCGATAACAGAAAAAATCAGCCCGGCCTGCATTTGATCATTTCGGGGATGGGATGAGAAATAGGGTGCAGTAACCAGAGTTTGCCACAAAGGCTACCCGATGCAGAATCAAGGAACTTGTCCCGAATAATGACAAGAACTCTGTTTTTATGGTCTGAACATAGCAGTACAGGACAGGCTGACACTAATATTGCCTGGCGAATTGCATACAACTACCCCATACCACTCAGCCTGGTCTAAACCCTATCGGCCCCCTTGTGCTAGCGCTTTTATCTCATTCAGCTTATCAATAGCTTTTACATTATCTTTATTTGTATTACTAATAATTTTATCCAGGAGCTGATTGAAAGTCACATTATTAACATCAGTAATATTTGCATCTGCGCCATGATTGAGAAGGTATTCAACCTGATCATATTGTTGACCATACAGACCTTGAAAAATTGCCGTTTGACCTAAGCTATCTTTTGCATTGACATCAGTACCAATCTCTACAAGATATTTCAGAGTCGGGAAGGATCTTTCATTTGTTGCATAAAATATTATCGGCGTGCTTTCAAATCTCGCATTTTTATCCATCCCGCCTTTAATTAAGGCTTTAAAAAACACAGGGTCTGCGTACCCTGCTGTATTAGTTGCCACAGATCCCATGTCGACAACGTATTGAAGAGGATTAGCGCCATGTTTTACTAAAACACTCAATATATTGATTCTGTTAACTTCCTTTTTTGATGCCTCACTCAATGCATAATACAAAAGCGTTAAATCCTTTTCGCCAGACTTATTAAGATCGGTTTGCGTTGATAATTTTTCCACCTCATCAACGTTGCCCTCTTCGATTGCCTGAGCCAGTTGTAACTGATCCCCTGAAAAGTAATCCTCGGGATAGATCTTTTTCGTGTCGTCGCAAGCCTGAAGAGTTAACAAAGAAAATAAAATAACCATTCGCCTGACAAGGCTCAAGCTGTACCTCCAGCGATTCGATGCAAATTCAAAAAACTTATTACGAATAGTGACAGGGACTCTTTTTTGTGGTCTGACCCTCGTGTTATAGGTCAGGCTAGGACGCAAATCATCTGACGATTTGCGTGCAACTAACCCATACCACTCAGCCTCATCCAAAACCCTATCGGTTTGCTTGCGCCAGCGCTTTTATCTCTTTCAGCTTATCAATAGTTTTCACGTTTTCTTTATTAGTATTGTTAACGGATCTATCCAATAATTGATTAAATGTCACCTTATTAACATTGGTCACATTTGCATCGGCACCATGCTTAAGAAGGTATTCAACCTGATCATATTGCTCGCCATATATCCCTTCAAATATTGCCGTTTGTCCAAGACTATCTTTGGCATTAACATCAGTACCAATCTCTACAAGATATTTCAGAGTCGGAAAGGCTTTTTCATTAGTTGCATAAAATATTATCGGCGTGCTGCTAAACCTCGCATTTTTATCCATTCCTCCTTTAATCAATGCTTTGACAAAAGCAGGATCTGAATATCCCGCTGTGTTACTTGCCACAGAACCCATATCGGCAACGTATTGAAGAGGATCGGCGCCATGCTTCACTAAAGCACTCATTACATTGAGTCTGTTAATGTCCTTTTTTTGAGCTTCACTGAGGGCATAATACAAAATCGTCAAGCCCTTTTCGCCAGGCTTATTAAGATCAGTCTGCGTTGATAATTTCTCTACCTCATTAACATTACCATCTTTAATTGCCTGCGCCAGTTGTAACTGACTTCCTGAGAAGTGTTCTTCCGGATGGATTTTTTTAACATCATCACAAGCCTGAAGAGTTAAAAAAGAAAATAAAAAAATCATCCTTCTTAAATGATTCAACCTGCACCTCTGGTAATGTCTAAAACATTAAAGATCTTTACAGACTCCAAAACCGATTTAAATAGAAATCTATTTTTCGGACAAGATACTAAAGATTATCTATCAATTCTGGCAGCAGGATTAATTTAATTCCCTGCCTGACGAAAACGAGTTAAATTAATGCTATCAGATGTGCCAATAGCCCTTTATCTATTAATTTTTTATAGCGCCAGCTCCTGGCTGAACAAAAAATAAGCCCCTACCAGAGAAAGAGCAGTAAAGATATTGAGAAACACTTCAAATTTCAACGTGCTTTTTAAAAGAAAACTCTATTGATGTTAAAAAATAAAATTTAAGCCTTTTTTAAAAAACAGAAAGACATCCTTGTCTCTTCGCTAACGACAACCCGCCACAAACTTATCTTCAAAGCCTGAACTAAGCCCGCCCACCTTTCTGCTTAGCAAGCTTAAGTATTTCCATTAGCTTGTCCTGCGTAGCACCTTTCTCTCCATTATTCCGTTTGATCACATCGTCCAGTTGGCGCATAAAAGACCAGCCAGTATTTGTTTCAACACTATTGGGATTCGCTCCGTGGTTTAATAGCCACTCGACAGTGTCTAACTGCATTCCATCCAGTGCAGCCATTACAGTCGATTTCCCCAGCGAATCTGTAGCGTTCACATCTGCACCACGCTCCACCATCAATGCTAACGTTTTTATGGTATCGTCCGATGCAGCATCATGCAGTAAGGGTTGCCCCTGAACTTTCACATTGACGTTCATCCCACCGTCAATCAATGCCTTCATAAACTCCGGATGCGGAGAAGTGGCAACGACTTCTGCAACACTACCCATATCAGGGACATCCTGAAGCGGATCAGCGCCAGCTTTGACAAGCTGACTCATAATTTCTAATTGTTGGCTTTTTCTATCCTGCGCTTGCTGCAAGGCAAAATAGAGCAAGGTCATGTCCTGCTCGCCGGGTTTATTTAGCGACGTATCAGGGGTTATCTTCTTCACTTCGGCGATATTTTCACTGACGATAGCCTGGGCTAAACTCAACTGCGTACCGTGGAAAAATTGCTCTGGCGGATATTTACTCATTGCATGACATCCTGAAACCGATATTAAAAACACAAACCCACTATAACGGACTATTTTTCTAAAAAAAGATTTGATCATTTTTTCTCCTTAAATTAAAGATAATAATTTCTCATCATTATCTTTCTCCAGTTCTATACAGTGTTTTACCTGATCCATCCCATGCTTATCAATTGCGCTTCCCTGACCACCCTCCATAGGATGCTTCTTACCGACCGCAGAAGGCGACATTATCAATCCCATGCCTAGCGCACTGCCTGCAACCGCTCCCCAGGGGCCAAACTTTTTAAATCCAGCCCATCCTAACCCGCCAACAACAGCAGCTCCTGCCCAAAACCCCGGTTCCTGGATCATAGTAAGAACTTCACCATTGACACGATAAGCTGAAATATTTTCTGTTGTTTCAGAAGGTGGCGCCTCACCACTGTATTTTTTAACCGTAGACGATTTCAATCCTGCAGCATTGAATGTCCAGCCTGTTCTTCCACTAGCACGTGAAGCCGAAGAAGCCATCCCACCTCCCAGAGAGTGCCCGGTCATATCAATGGGAGCAGAAGAGCGTCGAACAGACGTGCCTATTGTTACAGCCTGCTTGTAATATTTGGACTCTACCCCTATGCCCTGTTGTAGATTGTTTTTCCAGTCAACAGCTTCAGTCATCCTCGTTCCTCTGAATACGACGGATGCAGACATATCTTTTCCAAAAACCGCTTCATCTGGTTCATAAACCCTTGCCCGAAATCCGGGTTCTTTCGCGATTTTTAATGATTTAGGCGTAAGGTTATATTTAGCCAAAGCCTTAGGATCATCACTGATATCTTTCCAGCCTTCTGGGATGTCAGGCATAGGCTTAGTAGGATCTCGGGGCTCATAAACGTAGTCAGCCAGCCTCGCCTTCTCCATACCGGTATTATTCTGCTCAAGCCGCAAAGCTGCCTGCACTACCTTAGGATCTTTGCTTTTCTTGCCCTTTTCAATCAGCGCTTTACGCCTTTCCCATGTCTCTTTCTTGGTCAGATTCCCGCCGCGTCCACCAAGAGCTTTGCCATTCATGGCAAACATATCCTGCACGCGATTCAGAGGAAATCCACCAATATACGTATCCGGGCTGTGTTCAATTGACCAGCAGTCTCCCTCAACCGTCCCACTGACTACACCTTTGTTGCGTCCTGCTGCATCACCAATCGTGGTAGGCACATAACTGATTTTGTAGACAAATGCCGGATGACCATTAAATTTCACGCTATCTACGGTGCTTTTCGACGGTGCCAGTGTAGCCGTTACCGGATAAGGTACCGGTGGCTGAATGCCGGGGGTGAAACAGAGATCGGGCGCTAATCCAACGACTTTATATACGCCATCTTTGCGTGCGGCATAGTTATCCGCCATAGCGTCGCTCCCCGTTCATATGAGCCAGCATGGAAGGTGGCAGCGGGATAAAACTGTCAGCCTCACCATCGTTAAGTTGCTGTTGTGCGCGTTTCATCATCATTTGACGCTCACCAGATGCGATAAAGCGTAGCTCTGTCATAGCGGGTTCGAGTTGCTCGGAGAAGACTGCGCGATAACTGCAGTGAATCCGGCGAGTAGGTAAATCGATAACCAGCGTGTCGAGTTGCAAATCATATGCTACTCCGGCGCCCTGCTGCGTGGTCACAAAGGCAAATAATGTTTCTACCGGCACAGAAAAATCGATCTGCTGTCCGCTCTTTTCCTGATGCGATATCAGGTTTTTTAGAGTGACAGGAATATGCGTCATGGGTTTAGGTAAGGGAAATTGCATCCAGGGATGCGCACCGCACCAGTAGTCGAAACTAAAATCTGCGGGCAGAAACGGATGTCGATGCTGTTTCCACGTTTCATCGTAAGTCCCGGCAAATGCAATGCGCGGATGCCAGCCCCGACCATAGAAACCAAATCCAGCCGGCAGATTTTCATCATCGATTTTTTTTACAGGCTGTGGAAGTAATTCAAACTGGGGGGCAGGAATGCGCTGCAGTTTCAGTTCTTTTTGTGCTTTTGCCGGGAGCCAGCCAACACCAACACTGTTGGCAGATGAAGCCAGCTCCTCTCCGCCTTCCAGCCTGTAACACCCCCCCTGCGCAAATTCATAACGTAAATCCAGTCGCGTTACGGGTCTGGCATCCGTCAGTTGCCAGCCAGTGACCATTTTTCGCCACTCACGCGGGCCATAAACATTCAGAAGGCGGGTGAAGTCACCAATGCGGGCGCCTGCAGTAAAATGCCGTGCAGGCTTATCTTCAGGTGCCCACGCACTGCCATTGATCACCACATCCAGTCTGGGTTTGTAAGGTGCCAGGTCACTTTCAAAACGTACACTACTGGTGCCGGGCTCATCGTAGTAATGATCCTGCTCGACCAGTTCTCCCTGATCTTCACTCAAGGTCAGCCTGCCGCTGATAATGTCCAGGTCATAACTGACACGAGCCACCAGTACGTTAAAGCCATGGTCATGCTGATCAAGTGACTCAAATAGCAGCGCCGGAAAAGCGCTGTAATTAGCAAAATTTTCCATAATCAGTTGATGTCTATCTGTGTTCCGTCGATATCAATCACCTTCTCACCGACCAGCTTGATCTTATTCGCGCTGATGGTGATGGTGCCATTCTGCTCAAGCACGATCATCGATTCGCCACATACCAGGGTGATTTTGTCTTCAGCACTGAACTCGGCGTTTGTCCCGGCAGAAAGTGCGATATCCCGCCCGGCATTCAGCGAATATTTCATGCCAACATTGTGCATCTGCATTGCGCCGACATTAGTCATCCAGCCAGCGCCGACGTTAAGCACATAGGCTGCACCGATATTCGTATTCTGAGCCAGTCCGACATTAAGCATGGAAGCCAGTGCGATTGTTTCAGTTTTGGCCTGATCGACCTTAAGCGTCTGATTGCCATTAACCGTAACGGACTGGTTTTGCCCGATTCGCACATTTTCGTTCTGATCGACCGTTTCAGTACGATTACTGTGTATGGTGATGGTTTCATTTCCATCCACCGTCTCAGTACGGTTCTGATGAACAGTAATGGTTTCATTCTGATCGACCGTTTCAGTGCGGTTTTTCTTCACCTCGGTCGTTTCGTTGCCGCCGATGGTCTTGGTCCGGTTGCTGCCAACACTGTGGGTTTCATCATTTTCCACCTCAGTGTCCATATTCTTTTCAGCATGCAGCCACACCTGCTCTTCACCCGCCTTATCCTCAAACCTCAGCGCGTTCGCGGTGTCCGCCGTGCCGTCCTTCGACCGGCTCAGAAAACCCATCTGCGTCGCCGCCGCCGGCAGCGCCCACGGCGGCATGCTCGCCTCGTTGTACACCCGACCAATGATCAGCGGACGGTCCGGGTCGCCGTTGATGAAGTCCACCACCACCTCGTCGTTCACGCGCGGGATCTGCACCCCGCCGAACCCCTGGCCCGCCCACGCACTGGAGACGCGCACCCAGCAGGAGCTGGTGTCGTCACCCTTTGCCAGACGGTCCCAGTGAAACTTCACCTTCACCCGCCCGTAGCGGTCCGTCCAGATGGACTCCCCCTTCGGCCCCACCACCTTCGCCGTCTGCGGGCCGTGGGTCTTCGGCC
>NZ_PUGA01000056.1:0-17007 GCF_003236725.1 Pantoea sp. ARC270 | reverse complement strand
CAGGATCAGGCGGCACGACTGAGCTCTTTTTTAACTTTGTAATGCTGTAACGCAATAAAGAGTTCAGGGCGATTGAACAGTAGCCACTCCTTGACGTTTTCTGTTTTGACATTACGGCCCAGGAAGCGGATGGCATTCAGGACATATTCCGGCACGGGGGTGCCATTATAGAGTGACAGGTAGATCATCAGGCGAAACGAATGAACTAAATAGGCTTTCTCCAGCGAACTGCGCCAGGCGGATTTCGTGACCGAGCTGTTTAACGTACTGTAGGCGTGCATAAAAGCGTTATAACGCTGATAGAAAAACTCATTACTTTTGGTACTGTTGGTCAGCGAGCCATTACGGATACGCTGTTTATAATAAACCTGACGGCTGACCCAGGCCTGCTGACTTTTTACAAACACGGAGAGCGTAAAGTTGTGATCTTCATGAACGCGTCCAACAAAGCGTAATTTATGCTGCTCGACAATTCGCTTACTGACGATATAACTCCAGGCCGCCGAGGTATATCTGCCGTTTCGCAGCAGATGCAAAAAGACCTCCTGCGATTTCTGCTGGCCAAAAATTTCGTGTCTGACTTTAGGTGAAGTAACATCAATCTGCCCATCCCGAAAAACGCAGGAGTTGAAACAGAACAGGTCGGTTTCCGGGTGCTGTTCCGCGACCGTCGCGAGTTCCGCCACCAGGCCATCAACCACGACATCATCCGGGTCGCAGAAAAAGAGGAACTGGCCTCTGGCCTGCTCAATACCCACATCGCGAGCACGACCGGCGCCGCCATTTTCCGTGGTAATTATTTTCACCTGAGAAAGATGCGCATAATTCTGTTCAAGTAAGGCCAGCGTTCCGTCGGTGGAGCCATCATTCACAATGAGAATTTCATTGGGAGATTTAACCTGGCGCAATAAGGAATCAACGCACTCGACAATATATTTCTCAACGTTGTAGGTTGGAATAATTACGGATAACAGGATGTCAGACATAGGTAATTCTCAGCTGTTAAAAATAACAAAACGATTCACCTGCCTGATGCAGGTCCTGACCAGAGGCGAAGCGATGAAAAGAGTGAGAGGCTGATATTCTGTTTCTTTGATTCAGCCCGATTATCTTAAACCGGCTTCGTAAAAAAAGACCAGTCGTAAAAAATATCTTAACGTTTCACAGGAGTATCACTGTTAAAAGACGTGCATCAATACCCCGCTGTAATGTTAAAACTGTTGAGGATTGATTTAAAAATAGGTGATAAAGCAGACGTAACCAGATTCAGGAATCTGTAAGCGAACGTCTGAATCAGTGAAAAACGTCACCATTCCTTCATTTTTATTACACTCTGCCTTATGGCATAAATCCTAATAGCAGACGAAGGAAGCCCACTACCAGTCAGTTTCCGTGCTGCTTCTGACCCGGCCGCTGCGCTTAATGGGGTTGTCGGTCACAATCAGAATGTTCAGGCAATCAGACGAGAGCGATTTTTTTTGGGCATCCCGCCTGTTTTTGCGATCTCGCATCACCCTCCTTAATGAATCGTTTCTCTGTTTGCCCTGAAATTAAGAATATTCGGAATGCCCCCGGATGCGCCCCGGTTTCCGCCGCTTCTATTTGCAGTTTTTACGCTTACTTTGCCGGATAAATCATTTAAGCCCACTGCCCTGCTCTGACAGTATGAAGGCATAAGTTCTCAACATTTGATAATCAATAACTTTTAGTTATAAGGAGTGATGATGCGAGTTATTACGCTGGCAGGCAGCCCACGGTTCCCCTCCCGCTCAACTTCCCTGCTGACGCTGTGTCAGCACAAGCTGGAGGCGCGTGGCGTTGAAGTCATTCCCTGGAATATTCACAACTTTCAGCCTGACGATCTGATCAATGCGCGCTTTGATGCGCCTGCCCTGCTGGCATTACGCGAGGACCTGGCCTCCGCGGATGGGCTGATTGTGGCGACCCCGATCTATAAAGCCTCATTTTCGGGGGCGCTGAAGACCCTGCTTGATCTGCTGCCGGAACGCGCGCTGGAACATAAAGTGGTTCTGCCACTGGCCAGCGGCGGCAGTGCCGGTCATATGCTGGCACTCGACTACGCCCTGAAGCCGGTTCTCAATGCCCTGAAGGCGCAGGAGATTCTGCACGGCGTTTATGCCGAGGATCATCAGGTGATTCATTATGACCGGCAGCCTGAATTACAGGCCTCTCTGGCAGAGCGTCTGGATGAAGCGGTTTCCGCCTTCTGGCTGGCGCTGACCCGTCACCACCACCCCGTTGCGCAAGCGGTTTAAGGAAAGAGCAATGAAGCAGAGATTAGGAAAGTGGCTGGTTGCGGGACTTCTGCTGGCGGGCCTTCAGGTTCAGGCCGCCGAATCCGATCCGGCTGAGATTCGTATCGGTTATCAGAAAGGCTCAGTCAGCATGGTGCTGGCAAAGTCGCATCAGTTACTGGAGAAGCGTTTTCCCCATACGCATATTAAGTGGGTCGAGTTCCCGGCGGGCCCTCAGATGCTGGAAGCGCTGAATGTGAACAGCATCGATCTCGGCAGCACCGGCGACCTTCCGCCGCTGTTTGCGCAGGCCGCGGGCGCTGATCTGCTCTATGTAGGTTCTGAACCGCCGAAACCGAAATCAGAAGTGATTCTGGTGCCGAAAAACAGCCCCCTGAAACAGGTGGCGGATCTGAAAGGGAAAAAAGTCGCCTTCCAGAAAGGCTCCAGCTCGCACAACCTGCTGCTGCGCGCGCTGCAGCAGGCGGGACTCTCCTTTAACGATATTACGCCGGTCTATCTGACGCCCGCCGATGCCCGCGCCGCTTTCCAGCAGGGCAACGTTGATGCCTGGGCTATCTGGGACCCCTACTACTCCTCCGTGCTCCAGCAGGGTAACTCGCGCCTGCTGATCGACGGCAGCTCGCTCAACCTGACCGGCTCGTTCTATTTAGCGACCCGCAGCTATGCCGAAGCCCATGGCGCCTTTATTCAGCAGGTGCTCGACACGTTCAGTGCGGCCGATGCGCTCACCATCAGCCAGCGGCAGCAGAGTACCACCCTGCTGGCTCAGGCGATGGGCCTGCCCGAACCGGTTATCGCCAGCTATCTGGATCACCGGCCGCCGACCCGCATTTCACCGGTCAGTGCCGAAACGGCCGCCGCGCAGCAGCGCACCGCCGATCTCTTTTATGCCAATCATCTGTTGCCAGTCAAAGTGACGATTCAGGATCGTCTCTGGCATCCCCACACCGTCACGCAATAAGGAGCAACAATGAGCGTATCTGTTTTCTGGTTCCTGCCAACCCATGGCGACGGACACTATCTTGGCACGGCTGAAGGGGCGCGACCGGTTGATCACGCCTATCTGCAGCAGGTGGCGCAGGCCGCGGACCGTCTTGGCTTTGGCGGCGTCCTTATCCCGACCGGCCGCTCCTGTGAAGATGCCTGGCTGGTGGCCGCCTCGCTGATTCCGGTCACTCAGCGTCTGCGTTTTCTGGTGGCGCTGCGGCCGGGTGTGATTTCACCGACGCAGGCCGCCCGTCAGGCCGCCACCCTGGATCGCCTCTCTAACGGGCGGGCGCTGTTCAACCTGGTGACCGGCGGCGATCCGGAAGAGCTGGCGGGCGACGGGGTGTTCCTCGATCACCGCGAGCGTTACGCGGAGTCCGCCGAGTTTACCCGCGTCTGGCGTCGGGTCCTTGAGGGGGAAACCGTCGACTATGAAGGCAGGCATGTGCACGTTCGCGGGGCGCGACTGATGTTTAAACCGGTCCAGCAGCCTCGTCCGCCGCTCTGGTTTGGCGGCTCCTCGGAACCGGCGCAGGAGCTGGCCGCGGAGCAGGTTGATGTCTACCTCACCTGGGGCGAGCCGCCTGCGCAGGTCAAAGAGAAGATTGAGCAGGTGCGCGCGAAAGCGGCCGCTCAGGGCCGGACCGTGCGGTTCGGTATCCGTCTGCATGTGATTGTGCGTGAAACTAATGAAGAGGCCTGGCAGGCGGCTGACCGGCTGATTGCCAATGTGGATGACGCCACCATCGCCAAAGCGCAGGCGGCATTCCAGCGCGCCGATTCTGTCGGACAACGTCGCATGGCCGCGCTCCACGGGGGTCGCCGCGACAAGCTCGAAATCAGCCCGAACCTCTGGGCAGGTGTCGGTCTGGTGCGCAGCGGTGCCGGAACCGCACTGGTGGGTGATGGCCCGACCGTTGCCGCCCGGATCAAAGAGTATGAAGCGCTGGGTATCGAGACCTTTATTCTGTCAGGCTACCCGCATCTGGAAGAGGCTTATCGCGTCGGGGAACTCCTGTTCCCGCATCTCGACCTGCAGGTGCCGCTGGTCCCGCAGCCTCGCGTCGTTCAGGCGCACGGTGAAGCGGTAGCCAACGATTTTACCCCTGAGAAAAAAGTCGCCCGGGGCTGAGGAGAGCAGAATGGCCAGAACCCGAAAACGTCTTGCCGATACGCTGGTGCCGTGGCTGCTGCCTCTCCTGCTAATCGTGGTGTGGCAGATTGCCTCGCAAACCGGCTGGTTATCAACCCGCATTCTGCCGGCGCCGGAGAAAATCGTAACCACCTTCTGGCAGCTGACGGTCAGCGGCGAACTGTGGCAGCACCTGGCGATCAGTAGCTGGCGGGCGCTGGTCGGTTTCGCTATTGGCGGCTCCATCGGTCTGATACTTGGACTGATTACCGGCACCTCAAAAACCGGTGAGCGTCTGCTCGATACCTCGGTTCAGATGCTGCGCAACGTGCCGCATCTGGCCCTGATCCCGCTCGTGATCCTCTGGTTCGGTATTGATGAGTCGGCCAAGATTTTCCTGGTGGCGCTGGGCACGCTTTTCCCTATCTACCTCAACACCTATCACGGCATCCGTAATATTGACCGCGGGCTGGTTGAGATGGCGCGCAGCTACGGCCTCTCCGGCTGGAGTCTGTTTATCCAGGTGATCCTGCCTGGCGCGCTGCCGAATATCATGGTCGGCGTGCGTTTCGCCCTCGGCCTGATGTGGCTGACGCTGATCGTCGCGGAGACCATTTCCGCCAACGCCGGTATCGGCTATCTGGCGATGAATGCGCGGGAATTTCTGCAGACGGATGTGGTGGTGGTCGCCATTATTCTCTACGCCCTGCTCGGTAAACTGGCGGATGTCGCCGCGCTGCTGCTGGAGCGTGTCTGGCTGCGCTGGCATCCCGCTTATCAATTAAAGGAGGAGAACGCATGAGTCCGATTCTCTCACCGGCACGCCTCAACACCGGCACCCCGGTTGGCGTCAACGGCGTCAGCAAACAGTATGGCAACCGCACCATTCTCAATAAAATTGACCTGCATATCCCTTCCGGTCAGTTTGTGGCGGTCGTGGGCCGCAGCGGCTGTGGCAAAAGTACCCTGCTGCGCCTGCTGGCCGGGCTGGAGCACTGCTCCAGCGGTGAGCTGCTGGCGGGCAATGCGCCGTTGCAGTCGGCGCGCGACGATACCCGTCTGATGTTCCAGGATGCGCGACTGCTGCCGTGGAAAAAAGTGATCGATAACGTCGGCCTGGGACTGCGCGGACGCGAATGGCGCGGCGCGGCGCGGGATGCCCTGGCGGCAGTCGGACTTGCCGATCGGGCTGATGAGTGGCCTGCCGCGCTGTCGGGAGGTCAGAAACAGCGGGTTGCGCTGGCCCGGGCGCTGATCCATCGTCCCGGTCTGTTGCTGCTGGATGAGCCACTGGGGGCACTGGATGCCCTGACCCGCATCGAAATGCAGGGACTGATTGAGTCGCTGTGGCAGCAGCATCACTTTACCGTGCTGCTGGTCACGCACGATGTCAGTGAGGCGGTTGTGATGGCGGATCGGGTGCTGTTGATTGAGGAGGGAGAGATCGGGCTGGATCTTCAGGTCGATTTGCCCAGGCCGCGACGCCGGGGATCGGCACGACTCGCCGAGCTGGAAGCGGAGGTGCTGGATCGGGTGATGCAGCGTACAGAGCGCACTCCACCGGTGCGACTGGCGCAGCAGCGCTAAAAAAAGGCGGAGGCCGTCTCAGACGCTCCGCCTTTTTATTATCAGGCGTTCAGCGCCCGGGTGATTTTCTCGTAGAGATCGCCAGAGAGTTTATCCAGCGTCAGCAGTTCTTCCAGCGCCTCGCGCATCATCGCCTGACGCGTTTCGTCATAGCGTTTCAGGCGAATCAGCGGCTCCACCATCCGTGCCGCCACCTGCGGATTACGGGTGTTGAGATCAGTCAGCATCTCGACCAGGAACTTATAGCCGCTGCCATCTTTTGCATGGAAAGCAGCAGGGTTCGCGGAGGCAAAGGCACCCACCAGCGAGCGAACGCGGTTCGGGTTACTCATCGTGAAGGAGCGATGCGTCAGAAGCTGACGCACGTTGCGCATCACGTTGGCAGCCGGACTGGTCGCCTGCAGCACAAACCATTTGTCCATGACCAGACCATCCTGATGCCAGCGCTCATCATACGCCGCCAGCAGCGCATCGCGGCACGGCAGCTGCGCCGCCACAGCGGCAGAAAGAGCAGCCAGCGCATCAGTCATGTTGGTCGCCTGCTGATACTGCGCCTGCACCAGTTTGTCCGCCAGCTGCGCATCGCTGAAGGCGAGATAGGTCAGGCAGATATTTTTCAGGCTGCGCTGACCAATCGCCTCATGCTCCACCCGGTACTCGGGCTGCTGATTGGCGTTGTAAATCGCAAAGAATTCATCGGCCAGTTCGCGCGCCAGCGTACGCTGCAGCGCATCCCGCACCAGTGAGATAGCCTGCGGATCGATAACGTCAAACAGCTCGGCAATCTCATTTTCTGACGGCAGCGTCATGATCAGCGCGGTCAGTGCCGGGTCGCAGTCGGTATCAAGCAGCACTGCGCGGAACGCGTCGGCGACGTGCAGCGGCAGCGACAGATGCTGACCCTGCTGATAACGGGCAACATTGAGGCGGATATAGGTGGCCAGCAGGCTCTGAGCCGCATCCCAGCGGGAGAAGTCGTTGCGGGCATGGCGCATCAGGAAGGTAAGCTGCGCGTCACTCCACTTATAGTCGAGCTTCACCGGCGCAGAGAATTCACGCAGCAGCGACGGCACCGGCTGGAAGTAGACGTTGTCGAAAATAAAGGTCTGGAACTCCTCGGTAACATTCAGCACATGATGCACCGGCTGCCCATTATGCTGCAGCGGGATCACCTTGCCTTCACCATCATAGAGTTCGATATCCAGCGGAATGTGCAGCGGCAGCTTCTCTTTCTGGTCGGCGGTGGCTGGCGTGTGCTGGGTAACATGCAGGGTGTACTGTTCCAGCTCCGGATTATAGTCGTCACGAACCGTCAGGACCGGTGTACCCGACTGGCTGTACCAGCGGCGGAACTGCGACAGGTCGACGTTTGAAGCATCTTCCATCGCCTGAACAAAATCATCACAGGTTGCCGCGCTGCCGTCGTGGCGCTCAAAATAGAGCTGCATGCCTTTCTGGAAATTCTCCTCACCCAGCAGCGTGTGCATCATGCGGATCACTTCCGATCCCTTTTCATACACGGTCAGGGTGTAGAAGTTGTTCATTTCGATCACCTGATCCGGGCGGATCGGGTGCGCCATCGGGCTGGCATCTTCGGCGAACTGTGCACCACGAACGATGCGCACATTATCGATGCGGTTCACCGCGCGCGAGCCCAGATCGGAGCTGAACTCCTGATCGCGGAAGACCGTCAGCCCCTCTTTCAGGCTGAGCTGGAACCAGTCGCGGCAGGTCACACGGTTACCGGTCCAGTTATGGAAATATTCATGACCGATTACGGCTTCAATACCGAGATAATCTTTGTCGGTCGCGGTTTCAGCTTTGGCCAGCACATATTTGGCGTTAAAGACGTTGAGGCCTTTGTTTTCCATCGCCCCCATATTAAAGAAGTCCACTGCCACGATCATAAAGATGTCGAGGTCATACTCCAGACCGAAACGCTCCTCATCCCACTTCATGCTGTTTTTCAGCGAGGTCATCGCCCAGTCAGCGCGGTCGAGATTGCCGCGGTCGACGAAGATCTCCAGCGCCACATCACGGCCTGAGCGGGTGGTAAAGCTGTCGCGCAGCACGTCGAAGTCGCCCGCCACCAGCGCAAACAGATAGCAGGGTTTCGGGAACGGGTCCTGCCACTTTACCCAGTTACGCCCCTGATCGTCCTGGCCGCCGTCGATCCGGTTACCGTTGGAGAGCAGGTAGGGATAGCGATTGCCGTCGGCATAAATGGTGGTAGTAAAACGCGCCAGCACATCCGGGCGATCGAGATACCAGGTAATATGACGGAAGCCTTCAGCTTCGCACTGGGTGCAGAGTGCCTCACCCGATTTGTACAGTCCTTCCAGCGCGGTGTTCTGATCCGGATGAATATCGTTGATGATTTTCAGGGTGAAGCTTTCCGGCAGCTGACTGATGACCAGCGCCCCCTCTTCTTCACGGAACGCCGTCCAGGGCTGCCCATCGATTTCCAGCGCAATCAGCGTTAACGCCTCTCCGTCCAGGCGCAGCTCAGCCTGGCTGTCGCCCAGCCGTTTGACCTGGCTGATGGCCGTTACGCGGGTGGTCGACGCATCCAGTTCAAAGGTTAAATCGATGTCGGTGATGGTGTAATCAGGCGCACGATAGTCGTGGCGATACTTGATTTGGGGCTGTTGCGTCATATTCCGTCTCGCGTTGTTATAAGTTTACCGGCAAAGTCTAAGCTTGTTACAACAAGCTTGCCACGCACAATGCAGCTAAAGGGTGAAATGTCTACAGTTTGTTAACAAAGGCACAGATTGGCCTCGACCCGCCGGACTGAAATATGCTGTGATCGGCGTCAGATAGTGAATTATACTTTTGCGTCTTTATGACTGTGTACAACACCGGGCTCTGCGCCACCGAACAGGATGCTGAAACGCGCCATGACAGGACATGCTTCCCCGATACTGACCTCGCTGCTGGATACGGACGCCTATAAGCTCCATATGCAGCAGGCCGTTTTCCACCGCTACCACGACGTAACGGTGACGGCGGAGTTTCGCTGCCGCGGCGACGAACTGCTGGGTCTCTACGCTGACGAAATTCGTGACGCGATAACCGCAATGCAAAATCTGGCGCTGACTGAAGATGAAGCGACCTGGTTGTCTCATCTTCCCTTCTTTCGCGAAGATTACCTGAGCTGGCTTCGCCAGTTCCGCTACAAACCGGAGCAGGTTGAGGTGCGCAATCATCACGGCAAGCTGGACCTTCGTATTCAGGGGCCGTGGCGTGAAGTGATACTGTGGGAGGTGCCGCTGCTGGCGCTGATCAGCGAGATTGTGCATCGTCATCGCACACCGCAGGTCACCACTCAGCAGGCAATTGACCACCTGCATCATAAGCTCAGCGACTTTAACGCGCAGGTGGCCGACCTCGACATGTCACGCTTCCGCCTGATGGATTTCGGCACCCGCCGTCGCTATTCACAGGATGTACAGCAGTCGATTGTCGCAACGCTGAAACAGGATTTCCCCTGGCTGATTGGTACCAGTAACTATGACCTGGCGCGCCGCCTGTCACTCACGCCAGTGGGCACCCAGGCGCACGAGTGGTTTCAGGCGTTCCAGCAGATCAGTCCCGTTCTGGCGAACAGCCAGCGGGCAGCACTGCAGGCGTGGCTGGATGAGTATGACGACCAGCTGGGTATTGCGCTGACCGACTGTATCGCCATGGATGCGTTCCTGCGCGACTTTGGCCCGGTGTTCGCCCGCCGTTATCAGGGTCTGCGCCACGATTCCGGCGATCCGGTTGAATGGGGTGAGAAAGCGCTCGCCCACTATCAGAAGCTGGGTATCGATCCCTTAAGCAAAAATCTGGTCTTTTCTGACAATCTGAATCTCGACAAGGCGCTGGCGCTTTACCGCCATTTTGGTCAGCGAACGAATGTGGTTTTCGGTATCGGGACCCGCCTGACCTGCGATATTCCGGGCGTCACGCCACTGAATATCGTCATCAAACTGGTGCAGTGCAACGGTAAACCGGTGGCGAAACTCTCCGACAGCCCGGGTAAAACGATCTGTCAGGACAAAGCCTTTGTCAGAGCGTTGCGTAAAGCCTTTGACCTGCCGCTGGTGAAAAAAGCGAGTTAAATCCCCTCTTATCGGGGCGTCAATACGCCCCGCCTCTGCTGTAATAAATCTGTTTTCAGCCTGAATTTTGCTTGTTTCCTGAAGACTCGCAAGTAACATAGCAAAACCCCGGATGGGGCAACTTTTTTTACTCACTTCTTCTATATAGAGAGATATTTATGAGCGTAGTGCCTGTAGCGGACGTACTGCACGGTCGCGTCGCGGTTGACAGTGAAGTCACCGTACGTGGTTGGGTGCGTACCCGAAGAGATTCCAAAGCCGGTCTTTCCTTCATCGCCGTGTATGACGGCTCCTGCTTTAATCCCGTTCAGGCTGTCGTCAATAATTCTCTGAATAATTATCAGGATGAAGTGCTGCGTCTGACCACGGGCTGTTCGGTTATCGTCACCGGTAAAGTGGTGGCTTCGCCGGGTCAGGGCCAGGCGTTTGAGATCCAGGCGACCCATCTGGAAGTGGTCGGCTGGGTGGAAGATCCGGACAGCTACCCGATGGCGGCTAAGCGCCACAGCATTGAGTATCTGCGTGAAGTGGCTCACCTGCGTCCGCGCACCAACCTGATTGGCGCGGTTGCCCGCGTCCGCCATACTCTGGCGCAGGCGCTGCACCGTTTCTTCCATGAAAATGGCTATTTCTGGGTCTCCACCCCGCTGATCACCGCGTCAGACACCGAAGGCGCAGGCGAGATGTTCCGCGTTTCGACGCTGGATCTGGAAAACCTGCCGCGTGACGATCAGGGCAAAGTCGATTTCGCTGAAGATTTCTTTGGCAAAGAGGCATTCCTGACCGTATCAGGTCAGCTGAACGGTGAAACCTATGCCAGCGCCCTGTCGAAGATTTACACCTTTGGTCCGACCTTCCGCGCCGAAAACTCTAACACCAGCCGTCACCTGGCGGAATTCTGGATGCTGGAGCCGGAAATTGCGTTTGCTTCGCTGGATGATGCCGCAGCACTGGCCGAAGCCATGCTGAAATATGTGTTTAACGCGGTGCTGGAAGAGCGCGCTGACGACATGGCCTTCTTTGCTGAGCGTGTCGATAAAGAGGCTGTTGAACGCCTGCAGCGTTTCATCACTACCGATTTTGCTCAGGTCGACTACACCGATGCGATTGAGATCCTGAAGAACTGCGGTCAGACCTTCGAGAATCCGGTGTCCTGGGGTATCGACCTCTCCTCTGAACACGAGCGTTATCTGGCAGAGAAACACTTCAAAGCGCCAGTGGTTGTGAAAAACTACCCGAAAGATATTAAGGCGTTCTATATGCGCCTGAACGAGGATGGCAAAACCGTGGCGGCGATGGACGTTCTGGCGCCGGGCATTGGTGAGATCATCGGCGGTTCACAGCGTGAAGAGCGTCTGGATGTACTGGATGCGCGTCTGGAAGAGATGGGGCTGAACAAAGAGGATTACTGGTGGTATCGTGACCTGCGTCGCTATGGCACCGTTCCGCATTCTGGCTTTGGTCTGGGCTTTGAACGTTTAATCGCCTATGTTACCGGCGTACAAAATGTCAGGGACGTTATCCCCTTTCCACGCACCCCACGTAATGCGAGTTTCTGACATTCGGCATTAAATATAAGAAAATCATATATATAAAGAGGTCGGCACTGCCGACCTTTTTTTATTTTTGTAAATTTTGAGTTCTCTCACAAAGTTCCGTCTTTTTTACATTTTGTAATACATATTTTCCTTTAGAAACCAGATTACGAGTTTAGTAGCATTTTCGCGCTAGAATTACGGCGGGGGGGATGGAAAGATGCGTGCAGACACAGGAAGACACCAAACTTCGTTGAGGGTTCTGTAAAGATTTCCTTACGGCAGTGGCAGGTGTACAAATAACTCCAATGAGGGTAATGAATAATGATGAAGCGCAATATTCTGGCAGTGGTTATCCCTGCTCTGTTAGCCGCCGGCGCAGCCAATGCTGCAGAAATCTATAACAAAGACGGCAACAAACTGGACCTGTACGGTAAAGCTGTTGGTCTGCATTACTTCTCTGATGACGATAGCAACAACGGCGACAATTCTTATGTTCGCTTTGGCTTTAAGGGTGAAACTCAGATTAATGACCAGCTGACCGGTTACGGCCAGTGGGAATATAACATTCAGGCGAACAACTCTGAAGGTTCTGACGCACAGGACGGCAACAAGACCCGTCTGGGCTTTGCCGGTCTGAAATTCGGTGACGCGGGCTCAATCGACTACGGCCGTAACTACGGTGTGGTTTACGATGCAATCGGCTGGACCGATATGCTGCCAGAGTTCGGTGGCGACTCCGGATACTCAGATAACTTCATGAACGGTCGTAGCACCGGTTTGCTGACCTACCGCAATACCAACTTCTTTGGCCTGGTAGATGGCTGGGACTTTGCTGCTCAGTATCAGGGTAAAAATGATCGTGCTGACATTCGTCGTGCTAATGGTGATGGCTATGGTGTGTCAACAACCTACGTTTCACCTATCGGTGTAGGCTTCGCAGCAGCTTATAGCAGCAGCGACCGTACCAATGCACAGGCAGCGGGCACTGTTCGTAATACTGACACTGATACCAACGTAGCTACTGGTATTGGCGAAGGTAAGCGTGCTGAAAACTGGGCAACTGCTCTGAAATATGATGCTAACAATGTTTACTTAGCTGCAATGTATGGTGAGACCCGCAACTCTACACCTATCAACTCAGGTGACTTTACAGCGTTCGCAAATAAAGCTCAGAACATTGAGCTGGTAGCACAGTATCAGTTCGACTTCGGTCTGCGTCCATCCCTCGCCTACGTTCAGTCTAAAGGCAAGGACATCGAAGGCGTGGGCGATGCTGACCTGGTTAAATACATCGATGTTGGCGCGACTTACTACTTCAACAAAAACATGTCTACCTATGTTGATTACAAAATCAACCAGCTGGATGACAACAACCCACTCGGTATCAATACAGACGACGTGGTGGGTGTAGGCCTGGTTTACCAGTTCTAATCCTGCTTTAAACATGTTGAAAAACGGGGCTGCGGCCCCGTTTTTTTATGGCTGTTAATCACAACCTCTGCGCTGCTTAACCCCTTTCCGCTCTGCGTTAACGTCTTTATCTCCCCGTCGCGCAATCCGCACCGCAAAATAGAGCATTTTGATTCGCAAACGGTTGGCATTTGCCTGGCCGGACGTTAACCTGAGAGCCCTCTTGCAAACGTTCACGCTAATGGACCTGACACATGTTTGAATCGATCTCTGCTGCACCCGCCGATCCTATTCTCGGGCTCGCCGATCTGTTTCGTGCTGATGACCGCCCTGAAAAAATCAATCTGGGTATCGGCGTCTATAAAGACGAAACCGGCAAGACCCCGGTGCTGACCAGTGTTAAAAAGGCTGAGCAGTATCTGCTGGAAAACGAAACCACCAAAAACTATCTCAGCATTGATGGTCTGGCGGATTTCGCGCGCTGCACGCAGGCCCTGCTGTTCGGCAATGATAGTCCACTGATTAGCGCGCGCCGCGCACGTACGGCACAGACGCCAGGTGGCACAGGCGCGCTGCGCATTGCGGCAGATTTTCTGGCCACGCAGACGGCGGTGAAACGGGTCTGGATCAGCAATCCCAGCTGGCCGAATCATAAAAATGTGTTCAATGCTGCCGGTCTTGAGGTGTGTGAATATCACTATTATGACGCGGCAAACCATACACTCGATTTTGAGGGAATGCTGGCGTCGCTGAGTCAGGTTCAGCCTGGCGACGTGGTACTTTTCCACGGCTGCTGCCATAACCCGACCGGTATCGATCCGACAGCGGAGCAGTGGCAGAAGCTGGCAGAGATCTCACAGGCGAATGGCTGGCTGCCGCTGTTCGACTTCGCTTACCAGGGCTTTGCCCGTGGTCTGGACGAAGATGCCGAAGGCCTGCGTATTTTCGCCGCGTCACATCAGGAGCTGATCGTCGCCAGCTCATACTCGAAGAATTTTGGTCTCTACAATGAGCGCGTGGGCGCCATCACGCTGGTAGCGGCCGACGCCGGCGTAGCAGAAACCGCATTCAGTCAGGTGAAATACACCATTCGTGCCAACTACTCCAATCCCCCGGCGCATGGTGCGGCCGTCGTCGCGACGATTCTGAGTAACGACGCACTGCGGACGATCTGGGAGCAGGAGCTGTCGGACATGCGTCAGCGCATTCAGCGTATGCGGCAGCTGTTTGTTAACACGCTGGCAGAGAAAGGTGCGCAGCGTGACTTCAGCTTTATCATTAAGCAAAACGGCATGTTCTCATTCAGCGGCTTAACCAAAGAGCAGGTTATTCGCCTGCGTGAAGAGTTCGCTGTGTATGCCGTTAACTCTGGCCGCGTGAATGTGGCGGGCATGACGCCGGACAACATGTCGGCGCTGTGCGAAGCGATTGTCGCGGTGCTCTGAGGCAGGCGATAAAACAAAAATGGGCCTGAGGGCCCATTTTTTATGGCAGGAAAAGGTCTGTTTTACTGCAGAAAAGGATTGCTGATGCGCTCCTGTCCTAGTGTGGAGATAGGGCCATGGCCGGGCAGAAAAGTCACATCATCGCCCAGCGGCAGTAATTTAGTGTGAATCGCCTTAATTAACTGCTGATGATCGCCCTGCGGGAAGTCTGTTCGTCCCACGCCGCCATTAAAAATCACATCACCTGAAATCAGCAGCCTTGCGGGACGGCCAAAGAACACCACATGACCAGGTGAATGGCCCGGGCAGTGCAGGACCTCCAGCGTAGTCAGCCCGACCTGCACACTCTCCCCCTCCTCCAGCCAGCGATCCGGCGTGAAAGGGGCGCACTCTTCCAGTCCGAACATCCGGCTCTGCGTGGGCAGCGCCTCCAGCCAGAAAGCATCCCGCTTTTGTGGCCCGACAATAGGGATCTGATAGTAAGCCGCCAGTTCTACCGCGGCTCCAACATGATCGAGATGACCATGGGTCAGCAGAATCTGAGCGGGTTTGAGTCTGAGCTGTTCCAGCGTTTGTTTAATCAGATCGGCATCGCCGCCTGGATCGACCAGAGCCGCTTCACGGGTGGTGTCGCACCAGATAACGGAACAGTTCTGGGCAAAGGCTGTAACAGAAATAATGTGGTAGTTCATAACGCTCCATGACCGGCTCACGCAGCGTCGCCGGTGTCGTTACCAGTGCCTGATCGGACCGGTATCAATATGTACAAAGTTACTGCGGGGATAATATCCTACACCACCCGCACGCAGAGATAACGCCGCTTTGCGTACATTGGCTAATGAAACCCCTTCAATATGGAAATCCATCGCCTGACCTTTGGTGTGATAGCTATGCTTCGCGACTCCCGGACCGCTCTCACGTAACATATTGTTGGTCGCCAGTGAACGGTAGCCCGAGACCAGCTGGACAGGTTTGCGCGTACCGAGCAGTGCCTGCAGGCGGAAAATCTGATCGAAGAGGTGCGGATCAATACTTTTCACTTTATTGGCGCGGTAGTCGCGGAAAAAGTGATTTAATCGTGTCAACTCATCCTTGTCGTAACTCTTACCATTAAAAAATTCAGTTTTAAGGGTTTCACCGGTGTGAAGATTGTTAAGCATCAATACACGCGGGCGAGACGTTGAAAGCGAGGCCCTTGCAGAAGCGGGCAATAATGCCAGTCCGGCGGCGGCACTACCGCAAAGCAGCAGGTTGCGACGAAAAGAATCAATAGTAGACATGTAGCGGTTTACCTGAGAGTGAAGCCATAGAAATGTGCAAAAAGCGCACAGGCCGAACCATAACTTTCTCTCAGGTAAGCGTCAACCCATCTGGGGCGTGTTTGAGAGGCGATTCCCGAAGGAATCGCTCTCAGAGGATATTTCTTACGGTGCCAGGTGCGCCGCTAACGATTTAAAATCAATCACTAGAGCAGTAACTGTTTCGCCCGGCTCAGTGCCTGACTGCCCGAACGGGCGGTGTCATCATAATTGTAAATATCTGTGCGGAACTGCGGCTTGCCATCATCAGCAACCCAGGCCGTAAGGTAATAGAGATTGACCGGGATGCGATGGCGAATCGGCACATAACGGGTATCCCCCTCTTTCAGGGTGCTGGAAATACGGGAGTCGTTCCAGCCTGCATCCTGCAGTAACAACCCGGCCAGTTCAGATGCCTTATTCACACGCACGCAGCCTGAGCTGAGCGCACGAATATCACGCTGAAACAGGTTATGGTTTGGCGTGTCATGCAGATAGATGGCATCCGAACTAGGCATGTTGAATTTGTATCGGCCCAGCGCATTCGTCTGACCCGGAGCCTGAATCATCCGGTAAGGGAAGGATGCAGCGGAAACCATGCGCCAGTCGATCATACTGGGATCGATCACTTCAGCGTCAGCACTCCAGCCCGACAGCAGGGTATAACCGTGCTTGTAGAGATAGGTGGGGTCCTGTTTCACTTTAGGGATGATATCTTTACGCACCAGCGTCGTCGGCACATTCCACGGCGGATTGAGCACCACATTATTGAGCGCGCTGCGCATCAGTGGTGTTTTACGATCGGGGCGCCCGACAATAACCCGGGAAGAGAGGATCTTGTTGCCGTTGTTGTAATAGATCAGCGAGTAGTTGGCGATGTTGACCATAATGCCGTTGTGCATATCATCCGGCAGCAGGCGCAGTCGCTGAATATTCAGCGCCAGTAACGAAGCGCGCATCTGGGGTGAGACGTTCAGCCACTGCCGCGTTCTGGCACCGATAGCGCCATCGCCATCCAGTCCCTGCCACTGCTGAAAACGTTTGACCGCCGCCACCAGCGTCTCGTCATAGACATTGGCGGTGTTACCTTCCAGCGTCTGGCTCTGAACGTTGCCGGGTGACTGCGGCGATGGCGCAGGCAGATCGTTGACCGGCGTAGCGGAAGGACTCACTGCCACCGGCTGATCGCTGTGGGTTACCGGCGAAGGAGCGACCGGCACGGCAT
>NZ_PUGA01000055.1:0-17719 GCF_003236725.1 Pantoea sp. ARC270 | reverse complement strand
GCCAGCGTGACCGCCGGACTGCGCAGCGTGATATTGCCGGGCAGCGTCACGCCGCCGGTCTGGAAATCGCTGCCGCCACCTGACGACCTGCCGCCCGTCGCGCCTCCGGCTGCCAGCATCCCGACCCAGGCTTCGCCATCCAGCGCAGGCAGATTCAGCACCATTCCGGCCTGGTCGGGCAGCTCGGGTTTCTTCTGTGCATCATTCAGCCAGATGCCGCGATCCACGCGCAGCGTCGGCTCCAGCAGCCAGCGGCTGTTAAAACGGTGGTTTGCGCTGACGCTGCCGCTGAGATCGAAGTGGTTCAGGTCGCCGCTGGCCTCAATGGTAACCGGCATCGTCTCACCGGCTTTCTTGTCGAGCGGTGCAGGTAAGCGACTACTCACTTCTTTTGCATTGCCGTTCAGGGCGACTTCATAGCGCGCTCCGCCATGATGGGGTAGCGTGATATCGACGTTCCCCTGCCAGGGCAGATGTCCTCCCAGTTGCTTACTGACGGCGGCCGGAATCGGGCTGATTCTGGCCGGTTGCCAGTCGCCCTGCAGTTTGACGTTAACGCCAAAATCATCCGGGTTCTCGGTGGTGCTGAACCGGACGCCCAGGGGCTGACCAAACCAGTTCGCCTGCAAATCTTCACTGGCCAGATTGCCGTTATCGTAACGGAAGCGGCCAGAGAGGTTAGCGATAGTCGTTTTTAACGGTTTGATAAACAGAGAGTTGTTATGCAGATCGACATTGCCGCGCGCGTGCACCTGCTTACCGTCCAGTGGAATATCGAGATTCAGATGCCCCCCTACGCCGCCCGTGATTTGCAGCTGCTCCAGGGCGGCACCCAGCGACGACTTCAGCGGAGTCTGCTGAAAATAGTCCGCAACCTGCGGGCCTTCGCCATGGATATCCCCATCGATGATCAGCTTCTCTTTCAGATAGTCAGGGATGACCGCGCTGACGTTGCGCGCTTCAACGTCACCCAGCCGGGCGAGCGGGGCATGCATCCACAGTCCGTCATTCAGGAAGTTGAGGTCGATATCCAGATTGCTGATCGCCGGCCATTTAGGCTGAAACGCGTAAGTCGCCTGGCGCAGCGGCACCCAGACCTGGAACATGCCATCGTTGTGTTTAAACGGGAACAGCGCCGGATTACCGGCAAATAGCAGCGTGGCGTTGTCGACTTTGCCCCCCTTCACGGCCCCGCTCAGATAGTGCGTGAGTCCCCTGCCCATCAGCGGCACCGGGAAATAGCGCCAGGCATCGCCTGCATCAGTGACCCGGATACCGGCCAGAATATCGAGACGCGGCTCCGCGCCACGGTTCTGCTGATAACTGAAGTCGCCCCGCGCCCGGAGTGAGCGCGCCTGCAGATCCAGATCCTCACCCGCCAGCGTCAGGCCATGTTCATCGCGCAGCCAGCGCAGCGCCCCGGTGACCCGTTTAATCTCCAGCGGTGCCTGGAACATGTCACCATAGGGAACGGTGGCGGTTCCCATCGCCACACTGACCTGACCATTGCTCAGACTGCCGCGAGCCTCCCCGCTCAACCGACTGATGCCCGGCAGCAGCTTCCACTGCTGCCAGCTGAAATCGTGCCATTTCACCTGCAGGCGGGTCTTTTCTGGCTGTTCTAACGGGATATCCAGCGCCAGTCCCTCAACGGTGCCCTGTGGCTGTAACTTCTGCCAGTTTTCAAACAGCGCCGGAGAGAGCGGTGCGAAAAGGGGAATAACAGGGGCAAGATGACGCAGCACCAGCTGTGTGGCGCGCACCCGGACCTCAGGCTGGCCGTCAGTGCCCGACATCTGCTTATCCTCAGGACGCCAGAGCAGGGAGAAGTGACCGGCGGGCCAGGTCTGGCCGTCGGTGCTGAGGCGGGTCTGCGGCACATTGACCACCCAGCCATTCCGGAAGCGCGACAGATGCGCGGTCAGCCCGTCAACCTCAATCCGGTGTGGTCCGCTCTCGCCCTGCCAGCTGGCACCGCCCTGACGCAACAGCAGATCGCCGGCATAGATGTCGCCATCGCGCAGGTTCACCCACGCCGCCAGACTGAAGCGGGCGCTGTCGAGCCGGGTATTGTCGCGCATCCAGCGACCCAGCCACGGACGCACATCGACATCGTCGGCCTGCATCCAGATACGCCCGTCATTCAGTAAACCGTTGCTGTCGTTGAGATCGAGCCGCACCTGAACCACACCGTGCTGGCCGGTAAAGCTCGACAGGCTCACTTCCCCTTCTGCCCGGTGGCGGGTTTTCTCATTCAGCCAGGTCAGGCGCGGAATGGCCAGCTCGGCATGCTGACCGGACGGCGTGCGGAAACCGATGGTGCTGTCGCGCAGGTCAAAGTGGTCAAACTGCCGCAGGAAAAGTTCGTTGATTTGCGCCGGACGGAAGCTGTTTTTCTCTTTATCGTTGTCGAGTAAGGGACGATTGGTGTCGAGATGCAGCTGCCAGAAAGTGAGGTCGCGGAACTGCCAGCGCCAGTGCAGCAGGGATTGCCAGACGTCGAGGGCAAGATTAATGCGTGAAATGGTGAGTTTGCCGTTCTCGTGGAGATCGACGCTGAGATCGCGAACCTGCAGGGTGGGACCGAAATTTTCCCATTTGCCCTGCAGCTGACTGGCGCTGACCGGAACGCCGCTGCGATCGGAGATAAATTGCAGAAGGTTGCTGCGATAGCTGTCGAGATGCGGCATCACCAGACGCAATCCGCTGACCAGCAGCGCGACAATCACGATGATTGCCGCGACCAGCAGTAACAAAATCCTCGGCAACTGCCTCACTCACGCCTCTCCTTGTGTTCCGCAAACGACGGATAGTTGGCTCTCGTACCCGACCGTCTTCAGACAAAAGCGGTAAAACACGCATTTTATCCCAAACAAGGGCGTTTTTTCAGCCCGGCAGCCGGAGAAACCAGTGCGCGGGCCGGCGTTACATCATGACAACGTCGAACTGCTCCTGAGTGTAGAGCGCTTCGACATGCACTTTAACCTGCTTGCCGACAAAGATTTCGACCTCCGCCAGGGCATGAGACTCATCGCTTTTCAGCGCCTCCCCCACCGTCGGCGAAACATAGACCAGGAAGCGATCGGAATCGTAGGCGTGATGAACGCGGACAATCTCACGCATAATCTCATAGCAGACCGTCTCAACCGTTTTCAACGTGCCGCGTCCCTTACAGACCGGGCAATCCTGACAGAGGATATGCTCGATGCTTTCGCGGGTTCGCTTGCGCGTCATCTCCACCAGCCCCAGCGCCGAGAAACCATTAATGCCGGTTTTCACCCGATCCTTACTGAGTGCGCTCTCCAGCGAATGCAGCACCCGGCGCCGATGATCTTCATTATTCATATCAATGAAGTCGATGATGATAATGCCACCCAGATTACGCAGTCGCAGCTGGCGGGCAATCGCCTGCGTCGCTTCCACATTGGTGTTAAAGATCGTCTCATCCAGATTGCGGTGGCCGACGAAGGCACCGGTGTTGATGTCGATGGTGGTCATCGCTTCGGTCTGATCGATGATCAGATAGCCACCCGACTTCAGTTCAACCTTACGATCCAGCGAGCGCTGAATTTCATTTTCGACATCAAACAGGTCAAAGATAGGCTGTTTGCCATTGTAGAGCTCCAGCTTACCCGCCATCTCCGGAATATATTCCGCAGTAAACTCCACCAGCATTTCACAGGTCAGACGGGAGTCGACCCGGATGCGATCCAGGGCGGCCCCGGCAAAATCACGCAGTATACGCTGCGCCAGCGCCAGCTCACCGTAGAGCAGGCAGCGGGTCTGGTTACGCTTTTTGCGTTCGCTGACTTTAGTCCAGAGACGCTTGAGAAACGCGGCGTCCTGCGCCAGCTCCTCTTCTCCAATCCCCTCTGCGGCGGTACGGATGATAAAGCCGCCCAGGTCGTCACAGTAGTCTGCCACCACCGCTTTGAGCCGCTCGCGCTCTTTTTCACTCTCAATGCGCTGAGAGACACCCACATGCGATGCCCCCGGCATAAAGACCAGATAGCGCGACGGCAGCGTGATGTCGGTGGTCAGCCGGGCCCCTTTGGTACCCAGCGGATCTTTGACCACCTGCACCACCAGATCCTGACCCTGGCGCACCAGCTCGGCGATGTCGCGAACGACAAAATTTTTCTTTTCGTCACCCGCGACACACTCGGTGTGCGGCATGATGTCTGAGGCGTGCAGAAAGGCGGCTTTTTCCAGGCCGATATCGACAAAGGCGGCCTGCATGCCGGGCAGTACACGGCTTACCCGTCCCTTGTAAATATTGCCCACAATGCCGCGCCGCGCCTCACGTTCAATGTGAATCTCCTGAAGGATGCCGCCGTCGATATAGGCAACCCGCGTTTCAGAAGGCGTGACGTTAACCAGTAATTCAGCCGTCATGGTGACCCCTTACGGCACGCAGTGACTGGAAATGGCTGAGTAACTCCGCTGTCTCAACCAAAGGTAATCCGACCACCGCGTGGTAGCTTCCATTAATTTTGCGGACAAAATTTCCGCCCCTGCCCTGGATTCCGTAGGCTCCCGCTTTATCCATCGGTTCGCCGGTCGCAATATAGTCGTCGATGTCGGTGGCGGTCAGGGTGCGGAAGGTCACATCCGTCGTCACCACGCAATCCAGCGCCTGCTGACGATCGGCCAGCGCCACCGCCGTCATCACCTGGTGCGACTGTCCGGAAAGTTTGCGCAGCATCTCGCGGGCATCCTCAGCATCGCGCGGCTTCTCCAGCACGCTGCCATTCAGCACCACGATGGTATCGGCGCCCAGCACCGGCAGATCCTGGGCGGCCAGTCTGACACCAGCCTGTGCTTTGTCATTGGCCAGACGGCGCACATAGGCCTCTGCCGCTTCATCCGGCTGACGCTGCTCTTCAACGTCCGTCACAAGGCGCTCGAAGGTCAGCCCAAGCTGAGTTAACAGCTCACGCCGACGCGGTGAACCGGAAGCAAGATAAAGGGTTACCATAAATTTCCTTATTGAACAGCGAACTGACGACGAATTTTTCTCATTAACAAGAATAGCCAGGGCCAGAGAATACCGTCGACAACACTGCTCCAGAAAATTTCAGGTCGGAATGAAACGTTGATTACCAGGAATTCAGCCCAGAAGACGATGACATCCATCGCCAGTGACAGCACCATAACCATTAACGCTTGCTGCCACAACGCTAAGTTGCGGAATAACTGGAACTTAAAGGCGATAAGGTAGGCGATGATGCTGAGCGCCAGGGCACGCACGCCGAGTGTGGACCCGGCGATCAGATCCATGATGGCACCGAGCATAAATCCGGTGCCAACATTGACCCGGTGCGGCAGTGCCAGCACCCAGTAGATCAGAATCAGCAGCAGCCATGAGGGGCGGAACATGTAGATCTCATCCGGCCACGGCATGATCTGCAGGATCAGCGCAACCAGGAAAGAGAGCCAGATGACCCAACGTCCCTGGCTGCGATATCGACTCAAGGCTGGCCCCCGCGTGAACGCGTGGTGCTGCTGCTCTGTCCGCTGCTGCTACCGGAAGGGGCCGGCGGGCCCATCTGTGCAGAAGGCGCAGGCGGCCCCATCTCCCCGGCAGGCGGTAACACCTGCGGCATCATCTGCATCAGACGCTCGTTCGCGACGCGATGCACTTCATCCTGCGGTAACGGCATATCGCCATTGCGATCCGCTCCCCACAGCAACAGCAGGTAGCGCAGACGCTGCAGACCGGCTGTCGGATGCGCCTGAATCACCGTGTAAGCGCGCTGGGTATCCACTTTAACAGAGGAGACCACACCCACCGGATAACCTTCAGGGAAACGTCCCCCGATGCCGGAGGTGACCAGCACATCACCGACGCGAATGTCTGTGTTGCCCGGCAGATGCTCAAGCTGAAGGTCTTCAGTGCAGCCGTTACCGGCGGCGATCACACGGATATCATTCCGCAGCACCTGAATCGGCAGCGCATGGGACGCATCACAGATCAGCAGAACGCGGCTGGTCAACTGCCCGACGGCGATGACCTGCCCCACCACGCCCTTATCACTGATGACCGGCTGACCTTCGTAGACACCGTTTACGCTGCCTTTGTCGATCACCACCTGGTCGGTGTAAGGGTCGGTGCCGGTAGAGATCACCTGCGTCACCATCTTTTGCTCATCCTGACGCAGCGGTGAACCCAGCAGTTCACGCAGGCGTGCGTTTTCCTGCTTATATTGCCCCAGCATTAGCAGGTTACTGTTTTTCAGGAAGAGCTCACGACGTAACGCTTTGTTTTCCTGCTCCAGTTGCTGACGGGATGCCAGCGACTCTGAGACGCCGTCCAGCAGCTGACGTGGCCCATTCGCCAGGAAGTAAAACGGACTGACCGACGTATCCAGATAGTTGCGTATTTGGGTAAAAGACCCCACACGACTGTCGGCGATAATGATGGCAATCGCCACGACAACCGCCAGGAAAAGACGCAACTGCAGGGAAGGCCCCCTGCTAAAAATCGGCTTCATATAATCTGCGTGATCCTCGACAACGGGTAAGGAAGCGGCGGCTGACCACCGCGCTTCCCTGGGCTGAACGCACTGTACCGGCCAGATTTCGCCGGTTCACATGCTACTCCCCTGCATGATCGTTGCGTTCTTAACCGGTTGAGGCAATTATTCTTCGCTGAACAAATCGCCGCCGTGCATGTCGATCATTTCCAGCGCCTTGCCGCCACCGCGTGCCACACAGGTCAGTGGATCTTCAGCAACCACAACCGGAATGCCCGTCTCTTCCATCAGCAGGCGATCCAGGTTGCGCAGTAATGCACCACCACCGGTCAGCACCATGCCGCGCTCGGAGATATCCGAGGCCAGCTCAGGCGGACACTGCTCAAGGGCAACCATCACTGCGCTAACGATACCGGTTAACGGCTCCTGCAGCGCTTCAAGAATTTCGTTGGAGTTCAGCGTGAAGCCACGCGGTACACCTTCTGCCAGGTTACGGCCACGCACTTCAATTTCGCGGACTTCATCGCCCGGATAAGCTGAACCGATCTCATGCTTAATACGTTCTGCCGTCGCTTCACCAATCAGTGAACCGTAGTTACGACGCACATAATTAATAATAGCTTCATCGAAGCGATCGCCACCAATACGGACAGAGGAGGAGTAAACCACGCCGTTCAGTGAGATCACCGCCACTTCTGTGGTACCGCCACCAATATCGACTACCATTGAACCGGTCGCTTCGGAAACAGGCAGGCCTGCACCGATTGCGGCAGCCATAGGCTCTTCAATCAGGAAGACTTCACGCGCGCCTGCGCCCTGAGCGGATTCACGAATCGCACGACGTTCTACCTGGGTGGCACCGACGGGAACGCAGACCAGCACGCGTGGGCTGGGACGCATAAAGCTGTTGCTGTGAACCTGCTTGATGAAGTGCTGCAGCATCTTTTCGGTAACGAAAAAGTCAGCGATAACGCCATCTTTCATCGGACGAATAGCGGCGATATTGCCTGGCGTACGGCCGAGCATCTGTTTGGCGTCATGACCTACGGCCGCGACACTTTTCGGCGAACCGGCACGATCCTGGCGAATAGCGACCACGGAAGGCTCGTTCAGCACGATGCCCTGTCCTTTTACGTAAATCAGGGTATTCGCGGTACCCAGGTCAATGGACAAGTCATTGGAAAACATGCCACGAAATTTTTTAAACATACTAAGGGATAATCCTGCAAGCTGGGGGCGGAAAATAAAATCCGCTTACTTTACCAACCACACGAAGCTGCCACAAGGCGCAAAAACGTTCTGCTTCGGTGAAAAAAGAGGCCTGATTGCGTTTAAGTCATCTGAACCCGTAGCAGAAATCGGCAGAATGGCGACCAGACGCCATCACTCCTGCTTTTCTCCGCCTTTTGCCTTTCCATTCCCGACATAAAATTTAACATTTCCGGCAGTCGGGTTATGGGTGCAGACGAGACTTAACATGACAAAAAAGCGCTAATTGCCGTCATCAGGACGGCAATTCATCAAATACGGTAACGTTGGGAATACTTCTTCACGTTACTGTTAACCGGAAGCGAAGGGGCAAAAAAATCACCCTGCCCGCCTGCTATACCCAGCGACACTAATGTTTGCCACTCCGATCGGGTGCGAACACCAGTGGCAAACACCTGAATGCCGGTGGATTTACAGACTTCCAGCAGACTCTGCACAAACAGCTGATTTTCAGTGCGCCGCTCAATGTTGCGCACCAAGCCGGCATCGAGCTTGATCAGCTCCAGCGGCAGCTGCCGGATATAGGCACTGCTCACCACGGTTAAACCGGCCTGATTCACCGCCACCCGACAACCAAACGCCTTAAGCGCACGGAATACTGGTGTTAAGCGGTTGATGTGTTGACAGACATCTGCCTCGGCAAGTTCAAATAAAAATCGTTTTCTTTGTCCTTTCGGGCACTGCAGCAGCATATTCTGCAGCCAGAGCACAAAGGGTCGTTGCAGGAGTGAGGACATCGTCAGCGGGATGACCAGGGTCTCTTCCGGCCAGAGTTCAGACAGGGCCGCAATGCGGGTCATCAGCTGGCGATCCCAGGCATCCGCCATACCCAGCTGCTGCACCAGCGGCATATATTCGGCGGCCAGCACCTCTTTGTCGCCGTCGAAGATGCGGGTCAGCATCACCCGGTGCTGCACCTTGCCTTCAATATTGACGGCAGGTTTGTGATAGAGCCGCGGACCACCCCGGCTGAGCGTATTCTCCAGCAGGGTACGCCAGCGTACACTCCCCCGCCCGGCGTCCTGCGGATTGCCTGCACCGTTGGTCCAGTTGTTGCCGCCCAGTAAAGCCGCGCGGCGGGTGGCCATTTCGGCATTCTCCATCACCTGCGGCACGGTCTGCCCGCTGTGCCACGCGCTGATGCCGATGTGAATCAAATCATCACGGTTCACCTGACGCATCGGCGGCAGTGAATCCACCGCATTGATCAGCTGGTCGGCAATGCTGTTCGCCTCTTTAAGGCTGCGATGCGGCAGCAGCACGGCAAAATCACTGCGGAAATAGCGCGCCAGCAGCGCCCCTGGGTAGCGCAGCACAAAGGTAGAGAGCATGTTGACGAAGTTAAAGAGGTACTCGTCGACCAGCGCGGGCTCCAGCGTCTCCTGCAGGGTATCCAGATCGGGCAGCCGCACCATCATCACCACGCCGTGGGTGCCCACATCTTCCTGATCTTCCAGCAGCGTCGCCAGCTGATTGTCGAAAAAGAGTCGGTTGTTGAGGCCGGTCCGGCCATCCTGGGCGGCAAAGGTGCGGATAAGCGTGTCGATACGCACACGCTGTTCGGCGGCTTCCTGCACATCCACCAGCAACAGATCCAGCGCGCGGCTCGCCCTGGGCGGCCACTCATCCACGCCGCGCTTCGGCATGACGCCGCGTTCGCCGTTGATAATCGCCTCGGCCCGCACTTCGAGATGCTCCATGCCACGCCACTGACGGCTGAGCCAGCGATGCATCATCAGCAGCATCAGACTCATGACCAGTATGATGGTAAACAGAATACCCAGCGTCGAGGTGCCGGTGATGGAGCGTAGCCAGGTTTTGGCAGGATCGAGGGTGACAACCCGCAGCTGTAAGCCGGTCTGATGCATCAGCGGCACCTCGAACTGGATAAAGCGGTTGGTTTCATCTTCCAGCATCGGGTTTTCATGACGGGAGAGCGTCAGGAGCGTCTGTCTGCCGTTGTGCAGTAAAATCTGCTCCGCATTCATGATTGGCATGATCGACGTGAGCCAGGTATGCAGCTGATCCGGGGTCTGGGTGAGCATCGCCTGATCCACCTGGACCGCCAGGATCTGTGCCCGATGTTCCACGCGCTGATGACTGAACCAGAAAAAACTGAATGCGCAGCCAGCCAGCATCAGTGACATGGCCAGCAGGCTAAGAAAGGTAATAAACGCAGATAATTTTGTGGTTAATCGCATCCCTGTGCCTGTATTACTGCGGTGATAACCGGATCACCCAACCTTGTACCGTCAGCCTGACGAAAACGCGAGCAAAATAGCATAATTTACCGCTGACGGCAGTGCCCGGACGCCAGAAGCCGAAGTATATCGTCGGGATTGTCTCGCTGACGTGAACCCCGGCACTTTTCAGTGCATTCTCATCGCCCCGCCCAGCCAGGAAATTTCACATTTTCGCAGCGAAAGTGGCCGACATCAGCGATAGTCATCATGCTGGTCGATAAGAATCTGTCTGGAGAAGGCCCATGAAACGTACACCCTGCCTGACTGAAGCCGACGTTACGCCGGAAAGCATCTTTAATATGAAGCGCCGCCAGGTGCTGAAAACGCTGGGGCTGAGCGCCGCGGCCATCGGCGTGCCTGGCGTGGCAAACGCCGACATTCTCAGCTGGTTCAAGGGAAACGATCGCCCGCCAGCGCCGGCAGGCCGCCCGCTGGACTTTACTAAACCGGCGCAGTATCAGGCCGATCTGACCCTGACCCCGGCGGATAAAGTCTCCGGCTATAACAACTTCTATGAGTTTGGCCTGGATAAGGCCGATCCGGCCGCCAATGCCGGCACGCTGAAAACCGAGCCCTGGAAGCTGACCATCGATGGGGAAGTGGCGAAGCCCGTGACCCTGGATATGGATGACATCTTTAAACGGTTCGCCATGGAGCAGCGGATCTATCGCATGCGCTGCGTGGAGGCCTGGTCGATGGTGGTGCCCTGGATTGGCTTCGAACTGAACAAGCTGATTTCGCTGGCCGAACCCACCAGCAAAGCGCGTTTCGTCGCCTTTCAGACGCTTTACGATCCTGAGCAGATGCCGGGCCAGAAAGATCGCTTTATTGGCGGTGGTCTCAACTATCCCTATGTCGAAGGTTTGCGTCTGGATGAGGCGATGCATCCACTGACGATACTGACGACCGGCGTCTATGGCAAAGCGCTGCCCCCGCAGAATGGCGCACCGATTCGCCTGACGGTGCCGTGGAAATATGGCTTTAAAGGGATCAAATCGATCGTAAAAATCACGCTGACCAGCAATCAGCCGCCGACCACCTGGAACCAGATTGCCGCAGATGAGTATGGTTTTTACGCCAACGTGAATCCCCACGTTAATCATCCGCGCTGGTCGCAGGTCACCGAGCGTTTTATCGGCCCTGGCGGCAGCCTGAAGGTCGAGCGTCAGCCGACCCTCCTGTTTAATGGCTATGGCGAGCAGGTCGCCTCGCTCTATCGCGGTCTCGATTTACGGGAGAACTACTAGGTGGTGCGCCTGTCGTTAAAACAGATAACCGGTTTAAAGGTGATCCTGCATCTGGCGGCCCTGCTGCCGCTGGTTTATCTGATTTTTGCCGCGATGCAGGGCGGGCTGAGTGCCGATCCGGCGAAAGATATTCAGCATTTTACCGGACGAATGGCGCTGAAACTGCTGCTGGGAACGCTGCTGGTCTCACCGCTGGCGCGTTACGGCAGACAGCCGCTGCTAATCCGCACCCGCCGCCTGCTGGGCGTCTGGACATTTGTCTGGGCCTCTCTTCATCTGCTGAGCTATTACCTGCTGGAGCTGGGTGCGGACAATCTGCGTCTGCTGGGCAGCGAGCTGATCTCCCGTCCCTATCTCACGCTGGGCATCATCAGCTGGTTTATCCTGCTGGCCCTGGCGGTGACCTCGTTTCAGCGCGCGCAGCGCAGGCTGGGAAAACGCTGGCAAACCCTGCACAACGCGGTCTATCTTGTCGCGATCCTGGTGCCGGTTCACTATATCTGGTCGGTAAAAATCCTGTCACCCCAGCCACTTATCTACGCCCTGCTTGCTGCGATACTGTTAGCCTGGCGTTACAAAAAGTTTCTCAAATGGTGGCCCCGCTAGGCTCTCACCCGTTGTTTTCCGCTGCTGTTTTCTGATAAAAGATGTGGCCCGCAGGCCACATCCGATCATCTTCGCAGATAAGACCAGTATTTTGCTGCGAAATGACACGAAACGGATATAATGCCCGGCTTTATTGCTCGTCGGGTCTTCTTTTTCACCGTGAAAGGTGACAAATGGAGATTCGCAAGGTATTTTACGCGATGCCTCAATGATTGCGGGAGATGGCAGCAAGATGGCGCATAAATTACATATTCTGCTTTTAAACGGACCCAACCTGAACCTGTTGGGAACGCGTGAACCTGAGAAGTATGGTCATACCACGCTGCGTCAGATCGTTGACGATTTAACGCATCAGGCAGACCAGCTGAATGTGGAGTTGAGCCACCTGCAAACCAACGCTGAATTTCAGCTTATTGATCGCATTCATGAGGCCAAAGGCAATGTGGATTACATCATCATTAATCCTGCCGCGTTTACCCATACCAGTGTCGCACTGCGTGATGCCCTGTTAGCGGTAGAAATACCGTTTATCGAGGTTCATCTCTCCAATGTGCATGCACGCGAGCCCTTCCGTCATCACTCCTATCTTTCTGATGTCTCTGCTGGCGTGATTTGCGGGCTTGGCGCTGACGGCTACACATGGGCTTTACAAACGGCAGTAAAACGCCTGTCTCAAACTAATTAATCAAACTGAGTACGGAACCCCACTCATGGATATTCGTAAAATTAAAAAACTGATCGAACTGGTTGAAGAGTCTGGCATTTCTGAGCTGGAAATCTCTGAAGGTGAAGAGTCCGTTCGCATCAGCCGCGCACCTGCAAACGCAGGTTACCCGGTTATGCAGCAGGCTTACGCTGCACCGGTACAACAGCCTGCGCTGGCCACCGCTGTGGCCCCTGTTGCAGCCGTTGCCGAAGCCGCACCGGCTGAGATCAGCGGTCACATCGTGCGTTCACCGATGGTAGGCACCTTCTACCGCACGCCGAGCCCGGATGCGAAAGCCTTTGTGGAAGTCGGTCAGAAAGTGAACGCGGGCGATACGCTGTGCATCGTCGAAGCCATGAAAATGATGAACCAGATCGAAGCTGACAAATCCGGCGTGGTGAAAGCCATTCTGGTTGAAAGCGGTCAGCCGGTCGAATTTGACGAGCCACTGGTTATCATCGAGTAACGGGGCAGATCATGCTGGATAAAATTGTTATTGCTAACCGCGGTGAGATCGCGCTGCGCATTCTTCGTGCCTGTAAAGAACTGGGCATCAAGACTGTTGCGGTTCACTCAAGCGCGGACCGTGACCTGAAGCACGTGCTGCTGGCAGACGAAACCGTCTGCATCGGCCCGGCGCAGTCAGTCAAAAGTTACCTCAACATCCCGGCGCTGATCTCTGCTGCAGAGATCACCGGCGCAGTGGCGATTCACCCAGGCTACGGCTTCCTTTCTGAGAATGCCGATTTTGCCGAGCAGGTTGAACGTTCTGGCTTTATCTTTATCGGTCCGAAAGCGGACACCATCCGCCTGATGGGTGATAAGGTTTCTGCGATCAACGCGATGAAGAAAGCGGGCGTCCCGACCGTCCCAGGCTCTGACGGTTCGCTGACTGATGATATGGAAAAAAACCGTGCCTTTGCTCAGCGCATCGGTTATCCGGTCATCATCAAAGCGTCCGGCGGCGGCGGCGGTCGTGGCATGCGCGTTGTGCGCAGCGACAAAGATCTGGAACAATCCATCAACATGACGAAAGCGGAAGCCAAAGCGGCTTTCAACAACGACATGGTTTACATGGAGAAGTATCTGGAGAATCCTCGCCACATCGAGATTCAGGTACTGGCCGATGGTCAGGGCAACGCCATCTATCTGGGCGAACGTGACTGCTCCATGCAGCGTCGTCACCAGAAAGTGGTCGAAGAGGCGCCAGCGCCAGGCATTACGCCGGAACTGCGCAGCTTTATCGGCAACCGCTGTGCCAAAGCCTGTATCGAAATTGGCTATCGCGGCGCAGGTACCTTCGAGTTCCTGTATGAAAACGGTGAATTCTACTTCATCGAGATGAACACCCGTATTCAGGTGGAACATCCGGTGACCGAGATGATCACCGGTGTCGATCTGATCAAAGAGCAGCTGCGCATTGCGGCTGGTCAGCCACTGTCGATCAAACAGGATGATGTGATCATTCGCGGACATGCGGTCGAGTGCCGTATCAACGCCGAAGATCCGGTAACCTTCCTGCCAAGCCCGGGTAAAATCACCCGCTTCCACGCGCCAGGCGGTTTTGGTGTGCGCTGGGAGTCGCACATTTACTCCGGTTACACCGTGCCGCCTTATTATGACTCTATGATTGGCAAGCTGATCACCTATGGCGAAACGCGTGACGTGGCGATTGCCCGCATGAAAAATGCCCTGGCGGAACTGATCATCGACGGTATCAAGACCAACGTCGACCTGCAGATGAAAATCATGTCCGACGAGAATTTCCAGCACGGTGGAACCAACATCCACTATCTGGAGAAAAAACTCGGCTTGCACGAGAAGTAATTGCAACGCTGAGTCAGTCAGAGGCCGGTTAATCCGGCCTTTTTCTTTTGCCGCTGGGCGTTAAGGTTGAATCATGGATGCTCGTTTTATACAGGCACATAAAGAGGCGCGCTGGTCGCTCTATCTCACCCTGCTCTGGCTCGCTGTCTGGGGGCTTTCCGCCTGGCTGGGTGGTAATGACACCGGTATCACCGGTCTGCCGCGCTGGTTTGAACTCTCCTGCCTGTTTGCCCCCCTGTTCTTCATTTTTTTGTGCTGGCTGATGGTGCGGGTGATTTTTCGCGACATGCCGCTGGAGGAGAAAAATGAACAGTGAAATTATCCTGCCGCTGCTGATCTATCTGGTGCTGATCGCCGCACTGTCGGTATTTGCCGTTCGCAAACGGCGTGAAGGCAGTTTCCTGACGGAATATTTCCTCGGCAGCCGCTCCATGGGCGGATTTGTGCTGGCAATGACCATCACCACGACCTATATCAGCGCCAGCTCATTTATAGGCGGGCCCGGTGCCGCCTATAAATATGGGCTGGGCTGGGTGCTGCTGGCGATGGTGCAGGTGCCCGCTGTCTGGCTTTCGCTGGGGGTGCTGGGGAAAAAGTTCGCCATCCTGGCGCGTCAGCACAATGCGGTCACGCTGAATGACATGCTCTATGCGCGCTATCGGAGCCCGCTGCTGATCTGGCTGGCGAGTCTGAGCCTGCTGATCGCGTTTATCGGTGCCATGACGGTACAGTTTATTGGCGGTGCGCGGCTGCTCGAAACCGCTGCCGGTATCCCGTATGACACCGGCCTGCTGATTTTTGGCGGCACTATCGCCCTCTACACCGCGTTTGGCGGCTTTCGCGCCAGCGTGCTTAATGACGCCATGCAGGGCGTTGTGATGCTGATTGGCACCTTCCTGCTGCTGTTTGCGGTGATTCATCAGGCGGGCGGCCTGAGCACGGCGGTTCAGAAACTGCATGACATCGACCCCGCACTGCTCTCACCGCAGGGGCCGGGAGAGGTTATCACCCCAACCTTCCTCAGCTCATTTATCGTGCTGGTCTGCTTTGGTGTTATCGGGTTGCCGCACACGGCGGTGCGCTGTATCTCCTACAAAGACAGTAAGGCTGTCCATCGGGCGATCATTCTGGGCACCATTGTGGTGGTGGTGCTGATGCTGGGCATGCATCTGGCCGGTGCACTTGGCCGGGCGGTACTGCCAAATCTGACCGTGCCGGACAGCGTCATTCCGACCCTGATGATTACCGTGCTGCCGCCGTTAGCGGCCGGACTGTTTCTGGCCGCGCCCATGGCTGCCATTATGTCGACGATTAATGCCCAGCTGCTTCAGGCGTCGGCGACGCTGATCAAAGACCTCTATCTGCGGGTCGCCCCGCACCAGATGGAAAATGAGGCGCGGCTGCGACTGTTATCTGGCACCATTACTTTCGCCCTGGGTCTCCTGCTGCTGATCGCGGCATGGAATCCCCCCGATATGATTATCTGGCTTAACCTGCTGGCCTTTGGTGGTCTTGAAGCGGTCTTCCTCTGGCCGCTGGTTCTCGGTCTCTACTGGGAACGCGCCAATGCCGCAGGTGCCATCACCGGCATGGTGGTGGGTGGTGGCTGCTATGCGTTTCTGGCGAGCCTGAAACTGCAGATTCTGGGCTTTCACCCCATCGTGCCCTCCCTGCTTCTTAGCCTGCTGGCATTTTTAGTGGGCAACCTGTTTGGACGCGCGCCGCAACCGGTCGACGCGCCGCAACATTGACGGAAAGAGAAACGTTATGCCGTGGATTCAAATCAAAATTAACAGCTCAGGTGAACACGCGGAAACGCTGAGCGATGCCCTGATGGATATCGGTGCGGTTTCAGTGACCTTCCAGGATACGCACGATACCCCGGTTTATGAGCCGCTGCCGGGTGAGACCCGCCTGTGGGGCGACACCGATGTTATCGGCCTGTTCGATGCTGAAACCGATATGAGCCTGATTACCGCCGAGCTGGCGCAGCATCCGCTGTTAGGCGCCGATTTTCGTCACCGGATCGAGCAGATCGAAGACAAAGACTGGGAGCGCGAGTGGATGGAAAACTTCCATCCGATGCGCTTCGGTGAGCGCCTCTGGATCTGTCCGAGCTGGCGCGATGTGCCGGATCCGGACGCGGTCAACGTCATGCTCGATCCGGGTCTGGCGTTTGGCACTGGCACGCATCCGACAACCTCCCTCTGCCTTACCTGGCTTGACGGGCTGGATCTGACGGGCAAAACGGTGATCGATTTTGGCTGTGGTTCGGGGATCCTGGCGATCGCGGCGCTTAAGCTTGGCGCGGCTCAGGCAATCGGTATTGATATCGATCCGCAGGCGATTCAGGCCAGCCGCGATAACGCTGAGCGCAACGGCGTGTCCGATCGTCTGTCACTCTATCTCCCCCACCAGCAGCCTGAAAACCTGCAGGCGGATGTGGTGGTCGCCAACATCCTGGCCGGTCCGCTGCGTGAGCTGGCACCGCTGATCAGCGTGCTGCCTAAGTCTGGCGGTCACCTCGGCCTGTCAGGCGTGCTGGAGAGTCAGGCGGAAGGTGTCTGCGAAGCCTATGAAAGTCAGTTCACGCTTGACCCGGTTGCGGTGAAAGAGGAGTGGTGCCGGATTACCGGCATCAAATCCTGAAGTCCGCCTCCGCCGTAGCTCACGGCGATGCCGCTAGCCGGCACATCGCGGCTAAACAGCACAATCAGCCAGCCCGCAGCGTAAGTTGCGGGCTTTTCCAGGCAGGCATGGAGAGTTGTACCGTTAATCACGGCATGTGACGTTTTTTATCTGGCGAATTGCCGTACTTTTCTGGAAAAACTTTTGTTCACAATTTCAGCATAAATCAGTAAATCATTGATATTAAAGTGTAATTAAAAACACACCCGATCATCACCCGGATTTCATTGATCTTTCTTGCTGATTGTTCAAAGTTTGGCCTTTCATCTTCCTGCAAAAATGCGTAATATACGCCGCCTTGCAGACACAGTATGGCCATTCTGACTTCATGCGTATTGGAAACCTCCAGCTGAGAAATCGACTGATTGCGGCGCCTATGGCCGGTATTACCGACAGGCCATTCAGGACGCTGTGTCACGAAATGGGCGCAGGTATGGCAGTTTCTGAGATGTTGTCTTCGAACCCCGAAGTCTGGGCCAGTGACAAATCTCGTTTGCGCATGGTTCACAGTGATGAGCCAGGCATTCGCGCCGTGCAGATTGCCGGTTGCGATCCCAGCGAAATGGCGCAAGCTGCACGCATTAATGTCGAGGCTGGTGCACAGGTTATCGACATTAATATGGGATGCCCTGCCAAGAAGGTTAACCGCAAAATGGC
>NZ_PUGA01000054.1:0-36775 GCF_003236725.1 Pantoea sp. ARC270 | reverse complement strand
CCTCTTCCATGCCGCGGCTGGTGCGATTTCCCATCGCCCCGGCAATCACGTTCAGGCTGCCGCTGTGGCTGCTTTTTGCAGTGCCGATTTCAAGGTTGTTGCGTGCACTCAGGCTGAGGTTATCGGTGGCATTGAGCTTCGCGCCCTGCAGCCGGATATCGGTGCCGCTGAGGCTGATATCGTCAGCGCTCATCGTCGCCTGGCGCAGGGCATTCTGCAGATCGGTGCTGATCGTCAGCGTCTCCGCCTTCACATCAATGCTGCCAGCCTTGATGTCGCCGCCCAGATGCAGGAACTGACTACTGTCGACTGACAGTGCCTTGTCCGCAAAGAGATTTCCGGCGTTGGTCACGCTGTCCGCCGAGAGCTGCAGATTACAGCCGCCAATCACCGCGCCATCACCGGTCAGGCGCAGGGTAGTCTGTGCCAGATAGACTTTTGGCACCCACACGCTCTGCGGACCCTCTGCCGTATCCACCGTTTCGCTGACCAGCCAGACGATATCCTGCTGCAGCGCTGCAATCTGTTGCGGCGTCAGCGCCACACCCGGCACCAGATGGAAATCCTGCGCCACTTTTGAGCCGTTATTCATCAACTCCTGATACTGCGTCATCGCATCCCAGCCATTAACGGAAGGCCTGCCGGTCAGCGCCAGGACCTGCTCGCGCACCAGCCGCTGCTCATAAAAACCGTCGCCCAGTCGTTTATGCACCTGCGACGGGTTATAGCCCACCCGTTCGAGCAGATAGTCGCTGCTGATAAATTTCTCCCGACTGGTGAAGCGCTCGTCAGTCACCACCAGGAACGGACTACCTGCCGCAGTATGCTGGCTGAACAGGCCGTTATTGGGGATGCTTGTGGCGACTTTCTCCAGCTGTTGCAGCGCCGTCAGCGCCAGCTCGGCCGGTAACAGCGGGCGACCCGATGAATTACCCGCCGCAAGTTCTGTGTCGCCGTCATGGTGAGCGACGCCGTCTATGGCAAAAGCCAGCGGGTTACGTTCATACTCTGCGCGCTCGGCGTCCACCGCCTGCAGCGCCGCTTCAAGCTGGCTGATCTGCGCCTGATTAACGGTGGTGTTACTGATGCTCGCTCCGCTGATACTGACGTTACCGTTGCCCGTAATGATGCCATCAATGGTAGCCAGGGCCGTGGTCTCGTCAGAATTGAAGGTTGGATACCAGTGGTGAGTGTCTTTATCCATATGATCGACAATCACTTCCTGCCGTCGCTCATTGACCGAGTAGCCGCGGTTATCAATGCTGCCACCGCCATCCAGTGTCAGATTACCGTTGGCTGTAATCACGCTGGCGTCATTAATCAATTGGTCAATAATGCGCAGGATCATGTTGCCACCCGCCAGGATACGGGCGCCGATGCCTTCACTAACCAGCCGATCACGCGTTACGGTTCCGGTTACAGTTCGTTCACGGAAATTGTTGTAATCAGTAACGAACGGCGCATTGTCGATGTCGATATGCTTTTCGGGATCCCACTGCTCCAGATGTCCACGATCATGTTCACGCCAAACCGTATTTTGATAGGGAGTCGGTACATTATTTTGCCGGAATCCGCGGGTTTCATAGAACGTCATGGCATAGGTGCCGTCGGCATTGGGGTTCAGCGCCAGATAGTTAACCCACAGATCGGTCAGCACACCCTGATTGTTCATGACTCGGACCTGGGCGCGTTTGCCTGCAGCGTCAATCGCCAGCAGCGTGCCGTAAGGATTACTCTGTGCCGCTGCCTCATCCTGGAAGGTCAACTGCTGAGTGGTAGACGCCATGGTGCTGAGATCGGAGCTTACTGCTGAGCCGTAAGAGCGCCAGTAATAGTTATAACGATGCCAGCTGTAGTCGCTGCTCTCCGCCTCGCGCTCAATCACCAGTCCTTCGCGCAGGTTGTCGAGCCGCCGCGCTTCCAGCGTCATATCACCGTCTGCTTCAATAAAACTCGCCCGGTTCTCGATCAGGTCGTCGCTGTGCAGGAACAGGCGATCGCCGCTGTAGAGCAATGCGCTATCTTTGTTGCTCAGCCGCTCGCGGGCCTGCAGCGTCAGGCTTTGGGTGGCCGCGATGACCGCCGGCTGGCCATGGTTGTCGATCACCCGACCACGCACGGTGATCTCATCGCCCATCACGGTCGCGCTGTTATCCAGCGAATCGACATTCAGCGTCAGGGCGTCGGCTTCAAGCCGCCCGCTGTTCAGCAGCGCACCGGTCGTGAGCTGAACGGTTTTACCTACCAGCATCGCCGGGTTGGTAATAGCCGAGGCATTCAGCACCAGATTACCCGGCAGCAGCCAGTCCACCAGGTTAATAAACGCCCCGCTCAGCGAGAAAGTCACCGTGCCGTTACTGCTGAGGATTACACCCGCCTGGCGGGTGTAATCCTGTTGCGCGGTCAGCGTCAGAGCCTGCAGGCCGAGCAGGGTGCCGCCCTGATTATCGAAAGCGTGTGCATGGATGGTTAATGCGCCCGCACTCTCCAGCCGTCCGCGCTGATTGAGCAGCACCAGCGGTGAATCAGTCGGTGAGAGATCGGCGTTGAGGGTGAGATCGCCATTCGCCAGCATCTGTCCCTGCCGGTTATCCAGCTGTGCAACACCCCGAAGCAGGAGCGTTCCGGCGCTCTGCAGCCGTCCGCTGCTGTTATCGATGTCACGGGCAGCGATGTCGGTAAAGGTCGTGCCGAGTAACAGGCCGCCGTCGCGGTTACTCAGACGATCGGCCTGCAGTGAGAGTCCCGCCTGGCTGCTGAGCACACCCTGTGTGCTGTTATCGATCGCCGTGGCCTTCAGCACGAGATCCTGGGTAGCGACCAGCTGGCCGCCCTGATTGTTCAGTTGCGCAGCGTCAAGGGAGAGCGCCGCGCCGCTGTGAACTTTGCCCTGCGGGTTGTTGAGCACACTGAGGTGATAATTTCCCGCGCCCTGACTGATCAGTGTGCCGCTGGCATTCTCCAGTTGCCCTGTTGTCAGATTAATCGCCTCACGACTGCTGAAGATGCCCTGACGGTTATTGACCATCGCAGCATGAATCTGCTGTTCACCGTTACTGCGCACCGCACCGCCGCTGTTATCCATCTCTCCTGACAGCTGCAGGCTGAGCTGTTGCTGGCTGTCGATGTGGCCGCCCGCGTTGTTCAGCATCTGCGCATCAAGCTGGAGCGCTTCGCCGCTCTGCACGTTGCCCGCCCGGTTATTCAGATCCCCGGCCAGGTTCAGCCTTAACTGCCGCTGACTGTAGAGCAGACCACCCTGAGTGTTATCGAGACGCTCAGCGGTGATCGTCAGCCCTTCACCAGCCAGCCACTGGCCGCCTGCATTGTTAATGTTACCGGTGCGGCTGCCTCTGGTCTGACCCTGAACGGTCAGCTGCTGCTGCGCAGAGACTTTACCGGCCAGGTTATTGATATCCTGTGCAACGCGCAACACCAGCCCGGCGGCTGACTGCAACACGCCGCTGGCATTACTGAGCCAGTTTGCCGAGAGCTCAGCCTGCTGCTGACTTTGCACGTGGCCCGCCGTGTTATCGAAACCGGCAGTCGCGGCAGTCCAGTTCGCCTGACTGCCCATCCAGCCCTGGGCGTTACCAATTTCCTGCGCCTGGAGCGTCTGGCTTAGCCGACTGAAGATGCGGCCATTACTGTTATCCAGACGACCCGCGAACTGCATATCCAGCGCGTCCAGCGCATTGACCGCGCCCCCGGCATTCAACAGATTTGCGGCGCTGGCCTGCGTGCTGCCGTTGCCGGTCAGGGTGCCGCCCTGATTGTCCCAGTCGCCTGCCAGGCTGAGCGTCAGCGCCCGCTGGCTGAGAATCTGTCCTGACTGACGATTGTTCAGCGCGCCACACTGCAGGCGCAGATCGCCGCCGCTTTGCAGCGACCCGCCATCGTTATCAAACAGCGTCGCGGCGGTGCCCTGGATCGCGAGAGCGTTTTTCGCCGTGAGTTTTCCGCCCTGGTTGAGGATATCGCCGCGGCTGGTCAGCGTCAGATCACCGCCAGACTGCAAGCGGCCGCTGGCGTTATTGAGTTGATCTGCCGTCGCCGTAACCTGCTCACCGCCCTGCGCCGTCCCACCGCTGTTCTGCCAGAATCCGCCGCTGTTGAGCGAAAGATAATGACCCGCTTCGATCCCGCCATCGCTGTTGTCCAGGCCCTGTGTCGTCGTCAGGCTCAAATCCTGCAGCGCAATCACTTTGCCCTCTGAGTTATCCAGTCCGCTTGCCGTCAGGCTCAGATCACGCTGGCTGATAATCTCGCCCTGCGCATTATTCAGATGCTGCGCGGTCAGCGACAGCTGGCCGCCGTTCAGGGTGCCCGCGTAATTATCCAGATCGCCGCCCGCGCTAAGCGTCAGCGCATTACCGGCCAGAAAATTCCCCTGACTGTTGTTAACCGCCTCGCGGGCAGTAACAGACAGCGACGCCTGGGTTTTGATGGTGCCGCCCTGGTTATGCAGGCTGCCGGTTTCAAGCGTCAGATCGCCGTTATTGCCCAGCTCGCCCGACGTGTTGTCAAACAGCCCATCAATCCGCCAGTGCTGCGCTGCGTTATCAAGCGCGACCATACGGCCACGCTGATTGTTGAGCGAGGCGGCCTGAAAACTGAGCTGCTGGCTCTCAATCGAACCCTCGCTGTTGTCCAGCCCGCCAGACAACGTAAAGCGGCTCTCGCCACTGCCGGTCTGCGACCATCCCGCCTGCTGACTGAACAGGCTGCGTCCGTCGACCTGCCAGCGTCCGGCGCTAATCTGTGCCTGCTGCGCCTCGATATCACCTGATGTGTTAATCACCAGCTCCGTGCCATTAATCACCGCCTGACGCACGGCAACCCCCGCTTCCTGAGCAGTCAGGGTGGCGCGGCTGGCAGCGACCTGAGCGCCACTGAGATCGACCCGGCGTCCGCGCGCGCTGACCTCTTTTTTGCTCAACAGGCTGCCACTGGCGCGAATGGTATCCTGGCTCTCCAGTTGCAGACTGGCTTCCTGCACAATCTGGCTGCTGGCATCGCTGCCCGCCAGCAGGTGTCCACTGCTCTGGATGCTGCGGGCCGCAGTCAGCCGTACGTCACCAGCCGCCGCCAGCGTGCCGGACTGGGTAATCCCGCCTTCGCGGCTCTGAACCGTCAGCTGACCGCCACTGTGGAGCTTGCCCTGATAATCAACGCTGTCTCTGGCCGCCAGGCTGATGTCACCTGCGGCCTGCGTGACGCCATCCTGTGCCGCTGATTGCCAGACGAGTTTACCTTCGCTGCTCACCACCAGCGTTTTACCCGCCTGCACCTGGGCGTTCTGATTCCGTACCCCGACGCCCGCTTCGGTACCAATCATGCGGATCTGGCCGCTGTACATGCCGCCCATCTGGCCCATGTCGATCGCCAGTTCAGGTCTGGTACTACCGTCGTCAGCCAGCGGTGTGATCGTCTGGGTGTCGGCACTGATGCGGTTGCGACCAGCCACCACCGCCAGCTCTTTTTTGGCCCAGACGCCCGCATTGATCTCCACCGCGCGGGCCAGAACGTCTACGTATTCAGTATCATGACGGGGATCGCCGTTGAGTCCGCCGCCTTCAATGCGCACCACGCCGCGCTCAACCTGATAACCCGCCAGGCTGCCGTCAGCGTTGCGCTGCGGTTTGCCGGTGGTCAGCGTCATCCGTCCGGCATTGATGGTTCCGCAGCCGTTGCAGACAATCCCGGCCGGGTTGGCAACGATCACCTGCGCGCGTCCGCCCGCCACTTCCATATAACCGCGAAGCTGGCTGGGATTGTTGCTGTTCACTTCGTTGAGGATCACCCGCGCGGGTGCAGCGCCAGGCTTGAGGTTCGGGTTGCCCTGAATCATGCCGGCCAGTTGCGTGGAGGTCATCACTGCTGAGTTATTGAGGATGGCACCGTTCTGTGCGACGTCGAACTGCTGATACTGGTTGTGTGAGATTCCTGCCTGATTGGGCGCGGTAATATTGACCTGCGGCAGCCCGTTCTGAGTAGCGATGACGTCCGGCCGCTGACCTTGCGTAGCGTTACCATCCGCCACAATGCCGTTTGCCAGTGCTGGCCCGGCACACAGCGCCAGTCCCAGCAGCCACGCCGTGCGGCGTAACGTAACCCAGAGACGCGCCGCACCGCTTCCCCGGCTCTGGCCGGGTTCAGTGCTGCAACTGCGGGCAAGTTCGGACACCACCCGGAGTTCACCATGAGTGCGGCTGAAGATAATGCGATAGCAATGTTTATTCATGGGTCACATCCGTGTGAAAGTGAGTGGTCAGATTTCCAGGTTAACGTTGAAACCCGCCGTGGCGCCGGAGGTATGAAAACCCTCGGGTTTACAGAGCGGCATGCCCGCAAACAGGTCGTAGCTGAAGCGACTCCAGAGTGAGCCGCGTACGCCGATGGCACTGCCTGCCAGCTGATGCCCGACCAGGTCTCGCGTCGCGGGTCCGCTTACCCGACCATAATCGGCGGCCAGATAAAGCTCATGCCCGCGTGAGAAAAGATCCCAGCCGATCTCGTTGCGCCACAGCAGACCTTTTTCGCCTGACAGCATCTGTTCACCGTCAAAGCCGCGTACCGTGTAACGCCCGGCAATCGCCATGCGCTCCTGCGGCGTCAGCGCATTCGGACTCCATTGTCCCCGCACGCTGCTGTAGACCCGCCATGGCTGTTCGCCGAGGGCGAAAGGGTGGTTGATGCCGAGGTCGCCCAGCAGTATGCCGGTACGCGCACTGCCCTGATGGCGCGGCTCTTCCGGTGCAGGTAATGCATTGAATGCCCCTGTACCGCGCCGCCAGGCGATATTCGCGTCCAGCGTGCTGCTGCCAAAATAGCTGCGCTGATTCAGGCCCAGTTCCCAGCCTGCAGTGCGCCGCTTTTGCTGCTCTATGTCGATATTGTTGACGGCGTTGGTGGAGTGTTTGCGGTAGCCACGCAGATTCAGCGTGGTTTTGCTGGACTGGTCGCGATAGAGCAGGCGGGAGACCGTGAGCTGGGCGTTGTCGCTCTTACCGCTATAGCGTAGTACCTCATTGGCATTGGGAATGTTCTGGTGATAGGTGTAGTCGTTGTAGTTGGCGGAGACGGCCCAGTACCCGATCGGGAAAAAGTAATTCAGGGTATGCGAGCGGCTGCCGAACGGCCCATGCTCAAACAGATTTTTGCCGATGCTGGCGTAAAACAGGTCGTTCTGCGCAAAAGGCGCGTCCACGGCCAGCGTGGCAGAACCGAGGTAGCGTCCGGTACTTTCAGATCCGCTGTCATCCAGTCCCAGACTGAGCCGTACCGGTCTGCCTTCGTGCCAGTTGACCTGCAGATCGCTGGTGGCTTCCTTTTCGCCCGGCACAATTTTAATGTCAGCACTGGCGCTGGGCACCCGCTTAAAGTTCTCCAGGCCCTGCTCTATATCCCGCAGATTCAAAATATCGCCTGATGACGCCGGAACGGCATTCCAAAGCCGTCCACGCCAGGAAATGGGTTCTTCGAAGCGGATCTGGCTGATACGGCCAGGCTGCAGCGTCAGCGTCAACACGCCCTTCGTCAGATCCTGCTCCTGCGCCATAACGCGGGTGGTGACATAGCCTCTGGCGAGAATCGCATTCTGCACTTTGTTGATGACCAGCATGATGCCCTGTCCGCCCAGGCAACGGCCGGTAGCGTCTGAAGCAGCATCGAGCGCCCACTGAAAACGGCTGGCTGCCTCGCCCGTCAGGGCGATTCGATGGATGGTAAAGCAGGGCTGCTCATTAACAGGATAACCGGGCAACCGACTATCAGGACGCGGAAGATGTTCATTCACCTGCGGCGCATTCTGCTGTTGCAGCACGCGCTCACGCGTCTGCTGACGCTGCTGTTCACGGGCATCAATGGCCCGGCCCTGTTCGCGAGACGTTTCGGCTGGCGGGGCTGCCATCAGCGGTAAAGAGAAGCAGCACAGCGCGGCCGCGACTATGGCGAGCAGACGTTCTGGCGAATGCCATAACGATAAAGAAATCCTTTTCATGAAAATTCCAGTTCACTAACTGTAACGAGGTGTAACTTCTGGCGAATTATCACTCTGAAAAGAGCAAAAACAAGAGGGCAGACTTTTTTTCAGGCGGTTTCTTAAGCTGCGGATTGACGGAAAGAAGAGACGGTTGAATCGGAGAGGAGAATTAAATCATGTTATTGATATTTAATAATAAATATAAAGATACAAAGCCAGATAATGGCGGGTTTTTCCTGCACCCGGATGACATTTCCCGGTCGCTTCAGGCACGTTTTATACTCATTTGCACATTAAAGAAGCGGTCGCTGAAACGGTCACGCTGACCGCCGGATTCAGGATGCAGACCAGAAAAAAATAAAAAAGGGACGATTGCTCGTCCCTTTTTGCCTCACGCAGAGAGGATTACTGCAGCAGCGAGATATCCGCCACCTGCAGGAACAGCTCGCGCAGTTTTGACAGCAGCGTCAGGCGATTGATTCGCACCGCCTGATCGTCGGCGTTCACCATCACTTTATCGAAGAAGTTATCGACCGCAGTACGCAGCTGTGCCAGTTCGACCAGCGCATCCTGATAACGGCCTTCCGCGAAGTAAGGTTGCAGCTTGCTGCTCAGCGCGGTGACAAAGGTCGCCAGCTGGATCTCTTCATTCTCTTTCAGCAGCGACGCCTGCACGCTCTCATTCAGCGGTTCAGTCGCTTTTGCCAGAATATTTGAGACGCGTTTGTTTGCCGCTGCCAGTGCTGACGCCGCCTCCAGCGTACGGAAGTGCGACACGGCTTTCATACGGGCATCAAAGTCAGCCGGACGGGTCGGACGACGCGCCAGTACCGCTTGCAGCGTATCGATGCTGTGACCCTCTTCCTGATACCAGGCGCGGAAGCGACCCAACATAAAGTCGATCACATCATCCACCACGCGGGCGTTGCTCAGCTTGCTGCCATACAGACGCACCGCTTCTTCCGTCAGGGTCTGCAGATCCAGCGGCAGGTTCTTCTCAACGATGATACGCAGCACGCCCAGCGCCGCACGACGCAGCGCGAACGGATCTTTGTCGCCTTTCGGATGCTGACCAATGCCGAAAATACCGGCCAGGGTATCCATCTTATCGGCAATCGCCAGCGCACAGGCGACCGGGCTGGACGGCAGATCGTCACCGGCAAAGCGCGGCTGATACTGCTCATTCAGCGCGACCGCCACATCTTCGGCTTCGCCGTCGTGACGCGCGTAGTGCATGCCCATCACGCCCTGGGTGTCGGTGAACTCAAAGACCATGTTGGTCATCAGGTCGCACTTCGACAGCAGGCCGGCACGGGTGGCGTGATTCACATCGGCGCCGATCTGGCCGGCGATCCAGCCCGCCAGCGCCTGAATGCGATCGGTTTTATCGCGCAGCGTGCCCAGCTCTTTCTGGAACAGCACGGTTTCCAGACGCGGCAGGTGATCTTCCAGACGCTTTTTACGGTCGGTATTAAAGAAGAACTCCGCATCGGCCAGGCGTGGACGCACCACTTTTTCGTTGCCCGCGATAATCTGGCGCGGATCGCTGGATTCGATGTTAGTAACGAAAATAAAGTTCGGCAGCAGATTGCCGTCGTTGTCATACACCGGGAAATATTTCTGATCGCCCTTCATGGTGTAAACCAGCGCTTCGGCGGGCACCTTGAGGAATTTCTCTTCAAAGGTGGCAGTCAGCACCACTGGCCACTCCACCAGCGACGTGACCTCTTCCAGCAGGCTGTCGCTGATATCGGCATTGCCGCCTAAACGGCGCGCGGCCGCTTCAGCATCCGCTTTGATCATCGCCTTACGGGTCTGATAATCGGCGATCACTTTGCCACGCTTTTCCAGCGCGTCAGGATACTGATCGGCGCTCTCAAGGATGATGTCGTTTTCGCCCATGAAGCGGTGGCCGCGGATGTGACGTCCTGACTCAATGTCCAGAATGGTGCCAGGGATCAGCTCATCACCCAGCAGCATCGTCACGGTGTGCACCGGACGGACAAACTGCACATCGCTGTCGCCCCAGCGCATCAGTTTTGGCACCGGCAGTTTGCCGAGCGCGTTAGCAATCATTGCTGGCAGCAGCGTCTGAGCCGCTTCGCCTTTCACCTGGGCGCGATAAACCAGCCATTCGCCTTTATCGGTAGCGAGACGTTCGGCCTGATCGACGGTGATGCCGTTGCCGCGCGCCCAGCCTTCGGCCGCTTTGGTGGCATTGCCGTCCGCGTCAAACGCCGCAGCGACGGCCGGTCCGCGCTTCTCTACTTCCCGATCGGGTTGTGCGGCGCTCAGGTTCGCCACTTTCAGCGCCAGGCGACGCGGTGCAGCAAACCAGCTGACCTCGCCGTGGCTCAGGTTCGCGGCATCCAGTTCCGCAGTAACCTGCGCAGCAAAGGCTTCCGCCAGGCTGCGCAGGGCTTTTGGTGGCAGCTCTTCGGTGCCGATCTCCACCAGGAAGGTTTGTTCAGTCATGGCTGCCTCTTACTTTTTGTTATTGCACATCGGGAAGCCCATCGCCTCGCGAGAGGCGTAGTAAGCTTCAGCCACGGCTTTGGTCAGAGTACGGATGCGCAGGATATAGCGCTGACGCTCCGTGACCGAAATCGCTTTGCGGGCATCCAGCAGGTTAAAGCTGTGCGCCGCTTTCAGAATGCGTTCGTAGGCGGGCAGTGGCAGCGGTTTTTCCAGCGCCAGCAGATGCTGCGCCTCTTTCTCATACTGCTCAAAGCAGGTAAAGAGGAAGTCGACGTCGGCGTATTCGAAGTTATAGGTGGATTGCTCCACTTCGTTCTGATGGAACACGTCGCCATAGGTGGTTTTGCCCAGCGGACCGTCGCTCCACACCAGATCGTAAACGCTGTCGACGCCCTGGATATACATCGCCAGACGCTCCAGGCCGTAGGTGATCTCGCCGGTCACCGGCTTACACTCCAGGCCACCAACCTGCTGGAAGTAGGTGAACTGCGTCACTTCCATGCCGTTGAGCCACACTTCCCAGCCGAGTCCCCAGGCACCCAGCGTCGGGTTTTCCCAGTTATCTTCGACGAAGCGAATATCATGCACCGTCGGGTCCATACCCAGCTCTTTCAGTGAGCCAAGGTAGAGCTCCTGAATGTTATCCGGTGAAGGCTTGATGATTACCTGGAACTGGTAATAGTGCTGTAAACGGTTCGGGTTTTCACCGTAGCGGCCATCGGTAGGACGGCGTGATGGCTGCACGTAGGCGGCGGCAATCGGCTCCGGGCCCAGTGCGCGCAGGCAGGTCATCGGGTGTGAAGTGCCAGCGCCCACTTCCATGTCCAGCGGTTGAACAATGGTGCAGCCCTGACGCGCCCAGTAATCCTGCAAGGTCAGGATCAGCCCCTGAAAGGTCTTGGTATCAAACTTTTGCATGTTAAGTGTGCACGCGCTTCGGTTGGATTAAAAAAAGAGGCCGACAGTATACCCTTTGACCGCGCGATGTGCAGCCGTAAATCCCGGACGATAGCGGCCCGTTTAAGGGGGATTCAGCACGCTGGTGTACAGAGGGGTCTGAATCCTGCTGGCGGCAGTTGTTGCACTGGTCGCATTTGGCTACCCTTTCCCGCACGGACGCTATGCGCAAGAGGACGCTATGCCGCAGAAGATTTACTGGATCGATAATTTACGCGCGGTTGCCTGCCTGATGGTGATCGTCATTCACACCACCACCTGGTACATCACCGGGCCGATGGCGGTAAAGGGGGTTGCCTGGGATGCCGCTAATCTGCTGAACTCGGCCTCACGCGTCTGCGTTCCGCTCTTCTTTATGATCTCCGGCTACCTCTTTTTCGGTGAGCGCAGCGCCCAGCCGCGCCATATGCTCCGGCTGGTTCTCTGCCTGCTGTTCTACAGCGCCGTATCACTCGCCTATATCACCTGGCTGACGCCTATCAGCGAAGGGCGATCGATCCTGAAGATGCTGCAGAAGCCGGTGTTTTATCACCTCTGGTTCTTCTTTGCGCTGATCGGTATCTATCTGCTGTCGCCGCTGATTCAGGTGAAAACGGTCCAGGCGCGCTATGTGGCGCTGCTGGTGCTGGTGCTGGCGGTGCTGGCCAACCCGAATACGGTCAGCCAGTCGCTGGGCCCCTTTCATTTCCTGCCGGTAAATCTCTATGTCAGTGGCGACAGTATCTACTATCTGCTCTATGCGCTGCTGGGGCGGGCTATCGGTTCGATGGAGACCACCCGGCGCGGCCTGACACCGCTCGCCGCCGGACTGTTTATCGCCTGTGTGGCGGGCATTACCCTCGGCACCAAAAAGGCGCTGATCGTTAATGGCGCGTTTAACGATACCTGGTATCTCTACTGCGGACCGCTGGTGTTTATCGCCGCGATCAGCCTGCTGGTGGTGTTTAAAAACTGTCTCAACCAGCGCACCCTGCCCGGTTTTTCGCTGATTGCGCGCTATTCACTGCCGATCTACGGCTTTCACGCGCTGTTTATCCACTATCTGCGCACGCATCACTACGATGACATGTCACGCCCGTGGCTCGACCTGCCCTGGGTGTTCGGGCTGACGCTGGGCGGCAGCCTGCTGCTGGGCATGGCACTGAAACGCGTCGACACCCGTCACTTTGTCAGCTGATCGGCTTCGCGCTGACGGGCGCGTCGTAGCTGGCGCGCCGATGAAAATCCTGCCGCCAGCGCCGCTTTCTCGGCGGACTCTCCCTGCTGCTGCCGCTGACGCGCCACGCCCACCCGCAGCTGTTCGTGATACTCACGCACGCTGATCCCCAGATGCTGACGAAAGAGCCGCGCCAGATGGCGACTGCTGACGTGCGTGCGTCCGGCCAGTTCGGTCAGCGTCCAGCCATGCTCAGGATGGGCAATCATCAGATCCTGCGCCCGGTGAATGGCGGGATGGAGATGGTTGCGGTAACGCAGCCACGGCGAGAGCTGCGGATCATCACCGGCGCGCCGAAACCAGACCACCATTTCGCGCGCCACCGCCAGCGCCGTGGGCGTGTCGCAAAGCTGATTAATCAGATGCAGCGCCAGGTCGATACCCGCCGTGATGCCCGCGCTGGTCCAGATGTTCCCGTGCCCGACAAAGACACGGTTCTCTTTGACCCGTGCGCGCGGGGCGGCCGCTTTCAGACGGGCAATCACATCATGATGCGTCGTGCATTCAACCTCATCCAGCAGCCCCGCCTGCGCGGCCAGCAGGGCACCTGAGCAGACGCAGACCAGCATACAGGTCTGCGCGCGCAGCGCAGCCTGCTGCCGGATCAGCCACTGGCGCGCCTCGGCGGCCTGCGGCGTGGCGAAGCAGTGCCGGGAGTCATAGACGCCCGGCACCACCAGCAGACTGTCGGCGGGAAGCTGTTCCGGCAGCGGTTCGATGCCGCCAATGGTCATGCCGGTGGAGCAGACAACCTCCGGCTGCGGGCCAATGTAGCGCAGCGTAAAATGATCGCCCGCCAGTTTCAGCGTCTCGGCCGGACCGGTCAGATCCAGCACCATGACGCCAGGCAGGGTTAAAAACCAGACGGTGTGACTCATGGGCCGCGCTACACCAGATCCCAGCCACGGGCGCGCCACAGCGCAGGCAGCTGCGCCATGTCATCGAAGCGCGTCACCAGCGGATGATCCAGTTCCGGGTTATGCGCGTCTGCGCAGTAGTAGTAGACCGGAATCCCGGCGGCGATCCCGGCGCGGGCGCCCGCTTCGGAGTCATCCACCAGAATGCAGCGCTCAATCGGCACCTGCATCTGCTCCGCCGCGTGGTACATCAGTTCCGGATCGGGCTTCCAGTGCAGAATGTCATAGCCACTGTAGAGGTGCTCAGCAAACAGCGGCAGCATGCCGGTTAATCCCAGCGAGTGCTGCATCTTCTTTACCGTTCCGTTTGAGACCACGCACATCGGCACCCTGATCTGCTCCACCAGCGCTTTCGCACCGGCGATCGGCTGCAGCTGCTGGTCGAACAGTCGCGCCACTTCCGCGCGGTAGGCGGTTTCGACCTCCTCCATCGGCAGCGACACCTGATGCGCCTCACCCACATCACGAATGATGTCGTAAAGTTTGACGCCCTTATACTTTTCAAACATCTCCTGCAGCGACAGCTTCAGGCCATAGCGGGCAAAGGTATTCACGTAGGCCTGGGTGCAGAGCAGTTCACTGTCCACCAGCGTGCCATCGCAATCAAAAAAGACGCATTCTACTGACATCAGATTCTATCCTTCGATTCAGGTGTGGGTTCCTCACTTTACCGCACTCCGTACAGATTGCGAGACTGGCAATCGGTTGCGAAAAATCATTGTATTGCCCCGGTAAAATCGCCAGGATACGCGCCGATGATTTTTTCTTCTGGATGGATGGCATGAGCAAGCAAGGCGTTTTGCAGCGCATTTTCAGGCTGCAGGAACATGGCACCACGGTGCGTACCGAAGTGATCGCGGGTATCACCACCTTTCTGACGATGGTCTATATCGTCTTCGTCAATCCGCAGATCCTGGGCGTCGCGGGCATGGATACGCAGGCGGTGTTTGTCACCACCTGTCTGATTGCCGCCTTCAGCAGCATTCTGATGGGCCTGTTTGCCAATCTGCCGGTAGCGCTGGCACCCGCTATGGGACTGAACGCCTTTTTCGCTTTTGTGGTGGTCGGGGCGATGGGGTATTCCTGGCAGGTCGGCATGGGCGCCATTTTCTGGGGTGCGGTCGGCCTGCTGATCCTGACGCTGCTGCGGGTCCGCTACTGGATGATTGCCAATATCCCGCTCAGCCTGCGCGTCGGCATTACCGCCGGTATCGGCCTGTTTATCGCCATGATGGGGCTGAAGAATGCAGGCATTATCGTGCCTAACTCCGATACCCTGGTGGCCGTAGGCAACCTGACCTCGCACAGCGTGCTGCTGGGCGCACTGGGCTTCTTTATTATCGCCATTCTGGCGTCGCGTAATATCCACGCGGCGGTGGTGATCTCCATGGTGATCACCACGGCTATCGGCTGGATGCTGGGCGATGTGAAGTTTGTCGGCCTCTTCTCCGCGCCACCGTCGGTAACGTCGGTGGTCGGTCAGGTCGATATCAAAGGCGCATTCAACATCGGCATGGCCGGGGTGATCTTCTCCTTTATGCTGGTCAATCTGTTCGACTCTTCCGGCACGCTGATTGGCGTCACCGATAAAGCGGGCCTGACCGATGAAACCGGCACCTTCCCGCGCATGCAGCAGGCGCTGTATGTCGACAGCATCAGTTCAGTGAGTGGCGCGCTGGCGGGCACCTCCTCGGTGACCGCCTATATTGAGAGCTCCTCCGGGGTGGCGATTGGTGGCCGTACCGGCCTGATGGCGGTCGTCACCGGCCTGCTGTTCCTGCTGGTGACTTTTCTGTCACCGCTGGCGGCCATGGTGCCGGCTTACGCCGCGGCGGGCGCGCTGATTTACGTAGGTGTGCTGATGACGGCCAGCCTGTCGCGCGTGCGCTGGGATGACTTAACCGAAGCCGTTCCGGCATTTGTCACCGCCGCCATGATGCCGTTCAGCTTTTCTATCACCGAAGGCATTGCGCTGGGGTTTATCGCGTACTGCGTGATGAAGCTGGGCACCGGGCGCTGGCGTGAGATCAGCCCCTGCGTGGTGATTGTTGCCCTGCTGTTCGTACTGAAGATTGTCTTTATCGACGCGCACTGAGCGCGGTAGCTGATCGCCGCAACCCACCGGTTGCGGCGTTGTCACATCTCAGGATGCAGATTGCGCTCGCTGGGCAGGCTGGTCAGCCGCAGCGCATGCGGCCCGATATTGGGCTTGCCCATCTCCATTTCCCGTAATGCGCGCCACTGAAAGGCGTTATCCATCTCCCACAGATAGAGCCGCTGGGTCGCGGATGAGAGCGCACACGACCAGACCAGCACAGGCTCCGCATCGCAGACCACCTGAATATCGGGATAGAGCGACGACCGCAGCCGCCCCGCACCCGGCAGCAGACGCAGCGAATCCAGCCCCCGATCGCCCTCTCCCGTCAGCTTGAGAATGCTCTGGCGCAGCGTCCAGATCTGGGTCACCGCTTCCATCGCATCCTGCTGGGCATTGATCCAGGCGATTTCGCCGGAGGTCAGCCCCTGAATCAGCTGCTCCTGCGTCTGACGGCTCCGCGCATGCACAATCTCCATATCCAGACCGGCACGTCCGCCCTCTTCGGCCAGCAGCACCCCTACGGTATTACCCGCATAGGCGATGCTGAAATCGGGCAGATCGCGGTCGGCAAAGGCGGGCCGTCCGTTATCCTGAATGGTTAAGCGCGGCAGCTCATTGATGCCATAAATCCGCTGCATCAGCTGTGCCAGCAGGATACGCGCGGCAAGGAAGCGTCCACGGCGTTTTTCAGCAAACTGCTGTGCCGTGTCCCGGATTGCCTGGGGAATGTGCATCTCACTGGCCGGGAAACCGGGGTCACCCGTCCAGCGTACAAAATGACCAGCCATCTGTCGCTCCGTGAAAATGGTCAGATAATCATCAGAGGCATTGTAAGAATTTTCTTAACTTAATGCACCCGGCAACGCACGGATTGGGCTAAATTCGGAATAGGACGAACGGAGAGCACAGAGCAGGCGAGAGCGCCTGGGAGAAGCGTCGCGATGCGGATCGCGACGCGGGTAGCATCAGGCGAAACGGCTTGCCTGCTCAAAGCTCAGACGCGGCAGGCGCGGATGCAGTTTTGATGCCTCACCATAGCCAAGGTTGATCAGCAGGTTGACCTGATACTGACCGTCCGGGAAGAAGGCGTCGTTCACTTTCGCCGGATCAAAACCGGACATCGGACCGGCATCCAGCCCCAGCGAACGGGCCGCCAGAATCAGATAACCCGCCTGCAGGCTGCTGTTACGGAAAGCCGTCTCTTTTGCCGCTTCCGGACTGCCGGTAAACCAGCTGCGCGCATCAGCATGCGGGAACAGGGCGGGCAGCTGCTCATAGAACTCACGATCCCACGCCACAATCACCGTGACCGGTGCGCTCATGGTTTTGTCCAGATTGCCGGAAGAGAGGGCCGGTTTCAGCTTCTCTTTCCCCTCCGCCGAGGTCACAAAAATAAAATGCGCAGGCGAGCAGTTTGCCGACGTTGGCCCCAGAGCCGTTAAGGTATAGAGCTGTTCCAGCAGGGCATTATCGACCGGCTTATCCTGCCAGTAACTGTGGGTGCGGGCGTCGTTAAACAGCGTGTCCAGAGCGGTCTTATCGAGCGGTGTACTCATGCAACTCTCCTGTAGCAGGCGAAAAGGTTCGCCCGAATAGCTTCACGTATAGGGTTGGCTTGCGGCCTGATGCGGCGGGAGCGGGATCGCTCACGGCGGCACATCAGATCGGCGCCTCTACCGTTATACGATAATGGCGTGCCGCCGCAAAATAACATATCGGCAAGAATCACTGCAGAGAGGGGAATAACGGAGGAACGCGCACGGCGGGAAAGCCAGCCTGACAGCCTACGCCGCCAGGCCAGAGGGATTATTTACCGATACAGAAGCTGGAGAAGATGCGTCCCAGCAGATCGTCAGAGGTGAACTCGCCGGTGATCTCGCTTAACGCCTGCTGAGCAAGGCGCAGCTCTTCAGCCAGCAGCTCGCCCGCCCAGGCGCCGAGCAGCTGTGCTTTGCCCTGCTGCAGGTGGGTTGCCGCTAACTCCAGCGCCTGCAGATGACGGCGACGCGCCAGGAAGCCGCCTTCCATATTGCCGGAGAAGCCCATGCTCTGCTTCAGGTGATCCCGCAGCGCATCGACGCCCTCGCTGGTGCGTGCCGACAGACGAATCAGTGAGTGACCATTGACGTCCGTCAGACCGGGAGACTCACCGGTCACATCCGCTTTATTACGCACGACCGTGATCGGCAGTTGTGGCGGCAGACGCGAAACGAAATCGGGCCAGATGGCCGCCGCTTCGGTGGCATCGGTGGTGGTGGCGTCCACCATAAACAGCACGCGATCCGCCTGTTCAATCTCCTGCCAGGCGCGCTCAATCCCGATGCGCTCCACTTCATCGCTGGCCTCACGCAGACCGGCGGTGTCGATGATGTGCAGCGGCATGCCATCAATATGAATATGCTCGCGCAGCACGTCGCGGGTGGTGCCCGCAATGTCGGTCACGATGGCGGCTTCACGGCCCGCCAGCGCATTCAGCAGGCTCGATTTACCGGCATTTGGCCGGCCCGCAATCACCACCTTCATTCCTTCACGCAGCAGGCTGCCCTGACGCGCTTCGGCACGGACGGCATCCAGATCACCGATGACCGTATTCAGCTGCGCTTCGATTCTGCCGTCAGAGAGGAAATCGATCTCTTCATCCGGGAAGTCGATCGCGGCTTCGACGTAGATGCGCAGATGCGTGAGTGCTTCCACAAGATGATGAATACGGGCCGAGAAAGCGCCCTGCAGCGAGTTAACGGCTGAACGTGCGGCCTGTTCGGAGCTGGCATCAATCAGATCGGCAATCGCTTCGGCCTGCGCCAGATCGAGCTTGTCATTCAGGAACGCCCGTTCGGAAAACTCACCCGGCTGAGCAATCCGCACGCCTGGCAGGGCCACGATGCGCTTCAGCAGCAGGTCGAGGATCACCGGGCCACCGTGGCCCTGCAGCTCCAGCACATCTTCGCCGGTAAAGGAGTGGGGGCCAGGGAACCACAGCGCGATACCCTGATCCAGCACGCTGCCGTCGCTGTCGGTAAACGGCAGATAATCGGCGTAGCGCGGCTTAGGCAGTTTGCCCAGCAGCTGGCGGGCGACCTCTGCCGCCTGTGCGCCAGAGACGCGCAGAATGCCGACGCCGCCGCGTCCGGGCGGTGTTGCCTGGGCAACAATGGTATCGCTGTGGCTCATAAATTTTCTCTCGCTACAAAAAACACAGGCGGTCGCTTTGACCGCCTGAGAATAGACTATATAGGGCGGGATGGCTCCCGCGCTGGATCGCTTACGCTTTCTTCTTGTCGCGGCTATGCAGACCACGTTTTTCCAGGCCGCGATAAATCAGCTGCTGCTGGAGAATGGTGACCAGGTTGCTGACGATGTAGTACAGCACCAGACCTGACGGGAACCACAGGAAGAAGACGGTGAAGATCACCGGCATGTACGTCATGATCTTCTGTTGCATCGGATCGGTCACGGTGGTCGGTGACATCTTCTGAATGAAGAACATGGTGATGCCCATCAGAATCGGCAGGATGTAGTACGGGTCCTGCGCAGACAGGTCATGGATCCACAGAATGAATGGCGCATGACGCAGTTCAACCGAGCCTGACAGCATGTAGTAGAGCGCCAGGAAGATAGGCATCTGAATCACCAGCGGCAGACAGCCACCCAGCGGATTCACTTTCTCTGCTTTATACAGCGCCATCATTTCCTGGCTCTGCTTCTGCTTGTCATCACCCAGACGCTCACGCATCGCCTGAATTTTCGGCTGCAGCATGCGCATCTTCGCCATCGAGGTGTACTGCGCTTTAGTCAGCGGGTACATGATGCCGCGCACGATGAAGGTGATCACGATAATGGAGAAGCCCCAGTTACCGATGAAGCTGTGGATAAATTTCAGCAGCTTGAACAGCGGCTGAGAGATAAACCACAACCAGCCGTAATCCACGGTCAGATCAAGGTGCGGAGCAATAGCAGCCATCTTGTCCTGAATTTCCGGGCCGACCCACAGGGTTGCGCCCAGATTCTGCTGTGCGCCTGCGGCGATGGTTACCGGTGCAGATTTATAGCCAATCGCCGCCACGCCGTTACCCAGGTTGCTGGTGTAAAGGGTGTTGGTGCCTTCGGTACGCGGAACCCATGCGGTTGCAAAGTACTGCTGCAGCATCGCCACCCAGCCATTGCTGGTGGTGGTGTTCAGGTTCTCGTTATCCGCGATGGTGTCGAATTTGTACTTCTCATATTTCGACTCGCTGGTGGAGTACGCCGCGCCACGGAAGGTATGCAGTGCAAAGTTGTTGCTGCCGGTATCACGATGCTTAGGCAGATCGATAGTCTGCTTCAGCTGGCCAAACAGCGACACTTCCAGCGGCTGCTGGGTGGTGTTGTTGACATGATAGTCGACATTAACGGCATATTCGCCACGCCTGAAGATGAAGGTTTTGGTGTAAACCACGCCATTTTCAGCGGTATAGGTCATCGGCACACGCAGTTCAGCCTGGCCATCAGCCAGCTCGAAGTGATCCTGTGCCGTGGTGAACAGCGGACGCGCACCGTTGTTCGGGTTATCCGGACCATTACGGCCGGTTAAACCACTCTGCGCCTGATAAAGGAAGGCTGGCGTCGTTTCAAGCAGCTGGAACGGCTGGTCAGAACCCAGTTTGTCCGGGAAAGTCAGCAGCTGTGCCTGTTCTACATCACCGCCGCGGGTGTTGATATTTAATGACAGGACATCGGTCTTAACGGTGATCGTCTGGCCCTGACCGCTGGCCGGTACACCCTGACTGGCGGTATCACCCGCTACGCTGTTGGTGCCCTGTGTGGTCTGCGTCTGCTGTGGCTGCGGAGCGTGGTCCGTCTGCCAGGCTTGCCAGATCATAAAGGTCACGAACAGAAAAGCGATGAGAAAGAGATTGCGTTGCGAATCCATCGTTAATGTTCTCTGGTATCAAAGGTTTTTGGCGGCACAGGATCGTCACCACCCGGGTTCAAGGGGTGGCATTTTAATACGCGTTTTAATGTCAACCAACTGCCTTTTATCAGGCCGAACCTGCGTAACGCCTCAATTCCGTAATGAGAGCAGGTCGGGTGAAACCGACAGTGTGGTCCCAGTAATGGACTGATACCGCGTTGATAGACGCGTATCAGGACGATCAGGAGCCGCGCGCCAGGCGACAGTGACGACGCCATAATTTCTCCAACGCTTCCGCCAGCATACGGTTATCCAGATCGGCAACCCCCTTCTTCGCGACCACCACGAAGTCCATCGACGGCAGTTCATGTTGACGCAGACGAAAGCTTTCGCGGGTCAATCGCTTGATCCGGTTGCGTTCGTGGGCGCGTTTCACATGTTTTTTAGCGACGGTAAGACCGATGCGGGGATGCCCCAGCGCGTTAAGGCGGCCGAGAATAGTGATTTGCGGCGTGCCAGCCCGTTGTGGCTGCTGGAAGACGAAAGTGAAATGAGTGGGAGTTAACAAGCGTAACTCCCTGGGAAATGCGAGCTTACCCATGAGGGCTAGCTTTATTACTTAGAAACGGTCAGACGAGAACGGCCTTTAGCACGACGACGTGCCAGAACCTGACGACCATTTTTTGTTGCCATACGAGCACGGAAACCGTGTGAACGGTTGCGCTTCAGTACGGACGGTTGAAAAGTGCGTTTCATGGCGGTTTCTACCTAAACTTGAAAATTTTCACTGGGTGACGCGTTTCGGGCCAGTAAATCGACCGACGCCTCAATGTGTCTTTAATAAAGAGGCGGGATTGTAATAATTGTACAGTCCCGAGTCAATTTACTTCGCGTGGCACGGTACCTGAAAACCCGCATACAGCCCGCTGAGTTCCGACATTTTGCTTTGGGGCGCAATGTCGGGTGGGGAATTATACGGGCTCCGCTCTAAAGCGCAAGGATCGTACGGGATCTTATTACGATCGGGAGGCGGGATCGTGGGGATAAAACGAGACATCGTCCGAAATTCTGACGCTTTTCGCCAGATCCCTGCGGGTTTTTCCGGCAACTGGCGTAAACTTCTTTGCGCGCCTCTGGCCTGTGGATAAAAAGGATCAAAACTGTGTAGAAAGGGAAGATCTCTGTCTCGCTTTGCGCTATGATCCGCCCTTCCGCTGACGATCCTCCGCTGATTGCAGGCTGGAAAACCGCTGATAGCGGTCGCAGGCGCTTTCTTTCGTCTGTGTCAAAAAATGAACGTTTCTTAGAGTAACGCCTACTATTCTTATCGAATTTGTACGAGTGGAGTCCGCCGTGTCACTTACGCTTTGGCAACAGTGTCTTGCCCGTTTGCAGGATGAGCTTCCTGCCACCGAATTCAGCATGTGGATCCGTCCACTGCAGGCTGAGTTAAACGACAATACGCTTGCCTTGTATGCTCCAAATCGCTTCGTACTCGACTGGGTCCGGGATAAATACCTCAATAGTATCAATGCGCTGCTGAATGAATTCTGTGGCCCGAACGTGCCCGCGCTGCGTTTTGAAGTCGGCACACGCCCGGTTCAGCAGCAGGCGGCAGCGGTCAGCCAGCCGGTCATGGCCAGCGTCAGCGCACCGGTGATGCCCGTGCAGAGCCATGTTCGTCCGGCACCGACGCAAATCGTGCGTCCCAGCTGGGACAATGTGCCGGCACCGGCCGACGTGACCTACCGCTCGAATGTGAATAACCGTCATAACTTCGACAACTTCGTCGAGGGTAAATCCAACCAGCTGGCGCGCGCGGCGGCACGTCAGGTGGCGGATAATCCCGGCGGCGCGTATAACCCGCTGTTTCTGTATGGCGGCACCGGTCTGGGTAAAACGCACCTGCTGCATGCGGTAGGTAACGGCATCATTGCCCGTAAACCCAATGCAAAAGTGGTTTACATGCACTCCGAGCGTTTTGTGCAGGATATGGTTAAGGCACTGCAGAACAATGCGATCGAAGAGTTCAAACGCTATTACCGTTCAGTAGATGCCCTGCTGATCGATGACATTCAGTTCTTTGCCAATAAAGAGCGATCGCAGGAAGAGTTCTTCCACACCTTTAATGCCTTATTAGAAGGCAATCAGCAGATCATCCTCACCTCGGATCGTTACCCCAAAGAGATCAACGGGGTGGAAGATCGTCTTAAGTCCCGTTTCGGCTGGGGGTTAACGGTGGCGATCGAGCCGCCTGAGCTGGAAACGCGGGTGGCGATCCTGATGAAAAAAGCGGATGAGAATGACATCCGCCTGCCGGGTGAAGTCGCCTTCTTTATTGCCAAGCGTTTACGATCCAATGTGCGTGAGCTGGAAGGCGCGCTGAACCGCGTGATCGCCAACGCCAACTTTACCGGCCGGGCGATTACGATCGACTTCGTGCGTGAAGCGCTGCGCGATCTGCTGGCGCTGCAGGAAAAGCTGGTCACCATCGATAATATTCAGAAGACCGTGGCTGAGTACTACAAAATCAAGGTCGCCGATCTGCTTTCCAAGCGCCGTTCGCGTTCGGTTGCACGTCCGCGCCAGATGGCGATGGCGATGGCGAAAGAGTTGACGAACCATAGCCTGCCGGAAATCGGCGACGCTTTTGGGGGACGCGACCATACAACGGTGCTTCACGCCTGCCGCAAGATTGAGCAGCTGCGTGAAGAGAGCCACGATATCAAAGAAGATTTCTCTAATCTCATCAGAACATTATCTTCGTGACGCTATGAAATTTATTGTTGAACGTGAGCAGCTGCTGAAGCCGCTGCAACAAGTAAGTGGCCCGCTGGGCGGGCGTCCAACGCTGCCAATCCTCGGAAACCTGCTGCTGCAGGTAACAGAAGGTTCGCTGCTGCTGACCGGTACCGATCTGGAAATGGAGATGGTGGCACGTGTGGCGCTGACGCAGGCACATGAGCCTGGCGCAACCACCGTTCCGGCGCGTAAATTCCTCGATATCTGTCGTGGCTTACCGGATGGCGCAGAGATCACGCTGGCGCTGGAAGGCGATCGCATGCTGGTGCGCTCAGGACGCAGCCGTTTTTCGCTGTCCACCCTGCCCGCCAGTGACTTCCCGAATCTTGACGACTGGCAGAGTGAAGTCGAATTCACCCTGCCGCAGGCGACGATGAAGCGGCTGATCGAAGCGACCCAGTTCTCCATGGCGCATCAGGATGTGCGTTACTACCTCAACGGCATGATGTTTGAAACCGAAGGGGAAGAACTGCGCACCGTGGCGACGGACGGTCACCGTCTGGCCGTCTGCTCAATGCCGGTTGGCCAGGCGCTGCCGAGTCATTCGGTGATTGTGCCGCGCAAAGGCGTGATTGAGCTGCTGCGTCTGCTGGATGGCGGCGAGACGCCGCTGCAGGTGCAGATAGGCGGCAGCAATATTCGTGCACACGTCGGCGACTACATTTTCACCTCTAAGCTGGTTGATGGTCGTTTCCCCGATTATCGCCGCGTGTTGCCGAAGAATCCCGACAAAGTGCTGGAAGCGGGCTGTGACCTGCTTAAACAGGCGTTTGCCCGTGCGGCGATCCTCTCCAACGAGAAGTTCCGCGGGGTGCGCCTCTATATCACCGAAAACCAGCTGAAGATCACCGCCAATAACCCTGAACAGGAAGAGGCGGAAGAGATGCTGGATGTCAGCTATAACGGCACCGAACTGGAGATTGGCTTTAACGTCAGTTACGTGCTGGATGTGCTGAACGCGCTGAAGTGTGAGAACGTGCGTCTGCTGCTGACCGATTCGGTGTCGAGCGTGCAGATTGAGGATGTGGCGAGTCCTGCTGCGGCCTATGTCGTTATGCCCATGCGCTTGTAGGTGTTACATATCGGCCTGGCTTACTTGCCATTCTGATTCCGGGCAGTGCTCGCCCCTGGTCACATACTTCAGTATGCTCCCAGGGTCTGCGCGCTGGCCGGAACCAGACTGGCGGCGACGCCTGCGGCCTGGTGAATGGGATGTCGGGCAAACCTGCTTCGCCGTCGACGCCCTGGATTGTTAAAGGTAAGTCCTGAATTTTTACCATTTCATCCCGATCATTGCCCCTCACGCTGGACTGATTCATGGCTTTAACCCGCCTTCTTATTAAAGATTTTCGTAATATCGAACAGGCTGACCTGCAACTGGCTCCCGGCTTTAATTTTCTGGTCGGCGTCAACGGCAGCGGCAAAACCAGCGTGTTAGAGGCGATCCATACGCTGGGGCATGGCCGGTCGTTTCGCAGCCTGCAGGCGGGGCGCGTCATCCGTCACGACGAGGCGGCCTTTGTGCTGCACGGACGGCTGGAGAGCAAAGAGCGGGAAATTTCGGTCGGACTGACCAAAAACCGGGCCGGTGACAGTAAAGTGCGCATTGATGGCAGCGACGGTCACAAAGTCGCCGAGCTGGCTCAGCTGCTGCCGATGCAATTAATTACGCCCGAAGGCTTTAGTTTGCTCAATGGCGGCCCCAAATACCGCAGAGCCTATGTTGACTGGGGCTGCTTCCATAACACGCCTGGCTTTTTCAACGCCTGGAACAACCTGCGTCGCCTGCTTAAGCAGCGCAACGCCGCGCTGCGTCAGGTCACCCGCTACAGCCAGATCCGTCCCTGGGATCAGGAGCTGGTGCCGCTGGCTGAACAGATCAGCCTGTGGCGGGCGGAATACAGTGCCGCCATTTCCGCCGAAATCACCGGCACCTGCAGCCAGTTCCTGCCGGAATTTGACCTGCGCTTCTCCTTCCAGCGCGGCTGGGACAAAGAGAGCGACTATGGCGAGCTGCTGGAACGTAACTTTGAGCGCGATCGTGCACTGACCTACACCGCCAGCGGCCCCCATAAAGCGGATTTTCGAATCCGGGCTGAAGGGACGCCGGTGGAAGATTTACTCTCACGCGGGCAGCTCAAGCTGCTGATGTGTGCATTGCGTCTGGCACAGGGCGAGTTCCTGACAAGCCAGAGCGGACGCCGCTGTATTTACCTCATTGATGACTTTGCTTCTGAGCTGGATGAGAGCCGCCGACGCCTGCTGGCGGAACGGTTAAAAGCCACCCAGGCTCAGGTCTTTGTCAGCGCCATTTCGGCCGTACATGTAATCGACATGAGCGACGAAAAGGGCAAGATGTTCCGCGTGGAACAGGGTAAAATAGCGGTTCAACCTGAAGATTAAAATGAGCGAGAAACGTTGATGTCGAATTCTTATGACTCCTCCAGTATTAAAGTCCTGAAGGGGCTTGATGCGGTACGTAAACGCCCGGGCATGTATATCGGCGATACCGATGACGGTACCGGTCTGCATCACATGGTATTCGAGGTCGTGGATAACGCAATCGACGAAGCGCTCGCTGGTCACTGTAGTGACATTGTGGTCACCATCCATGCGGATAACTCCGTCTCGGTGCAGGATGATGGACGCGGCATTCCGACCGGTATTCACGAAGAAGAGGGCGTGTCCGCCGCTGAAGTGATCATGACCGTTCTGCATGCGGGCGGTAAGTTCGATGATAACTCCTACAAGGTCTCCGGCGGCCTGCACGGCGTGGGTGTCTCGGTCGTTAACGCCCTGTCACAGAAGCTGGAGCTGACCATTCGTCGCGAAGGCAAAGTGCATCAGCAGATTTACGTCCACGGCGTTCCCGAGTCGCCGCTGACCGTGACCGGTGATACCGATTTAACCGGTACCCGCGTCCGTTTCTGGCCGAGCTACGAAACCTTCACCAACGTCCGCGATTTTGAGTATGACATTCTGGCGAAACGCCTGCGTGAACTCTCCTTCCTGAACTCAGGCGTTTCGATCCGTCTGGAAGATAAGCGTGACGGCAAAACGGACCACTTCCACTACGAAGGTGGCATCAAGGCGTTTGTTGAGTACCTGAACAAAAACAAAACCCCGATTCACCCGACCGTCTTCTACTTCTCAAACGAGAAAGATGGCATCGGTGTGGAAGTGGCGCTGCAGTGGAACGACGGTTTCCAGGAAAATATCTACTGCTTTACCAACAACATCCCGCAGCGTGACGGCGGTACGCACCTTGCCGGTTTCCGTGCGGCGATGACCCGTACCCTGAACGCCTACATGGATAAAGAGGGTTACAGCAAGAAAGCCAAAGTCAGCGCCACCGGTGACGATGCCCGTGAAGGCCTGATTGCCGTCGTGTCGGTGAAAGTACCGGACCCTAAATTCTCCTCACAGACCAAAGACAAACTGGTTTCGTCAGAGGTGAAATCGGCGGTTGAGCAGCAGATGAACGAACTGCTGGCGGAATACCTGCTGGAAAACCCGGCAGACGCCAAAATCGTGGTCGGTAAAATCATCGACGCCGCGCGCGCCCGTGAAGCGGCCCGTCGCGCCCGCGAGATGACCCGCCGTAAAGGCGCGCTGGATCTGGCTGGCCTGCCAGGCAAACTGGCGGATTGCCAGGAGCGCGACCCGGCGCTCTCTGAAATCTACCTGGTGGAGGGTGATTCCGCAGGCGGCTCGGCCAAACAGGGCCGTAACCGTAAAAACCAGGCTATCCTGCCGCTGAAAGGTAAGATCCTGAACGTTGAGAAAGCGCGTTTCGATAAGATGCTCGCCTCTCAGGAAGTGGCCACGCTGATCACCGCACTGGGCTGTGGCATTGGCCGCGACGAATACAACCCGGACAAGCTGCGCTATCACAGCATCATCATCATGACCGATGCCGACGTCGATGGTTCACACATCCGTACCCTGCTGCTGACCTTCTTCTATCGTCAGATGCCGGAAATCATTGAGCGCGGCCACGTTTATATTGCCCAGCCGCCGCTCTACAAAGTGAAGAAAGGCAAGCAGGAGCAGTACATCAAAGATGACGAGGCGATGGATCAGTATCAGATCGCCATCGCGCTGGATGGTGCCACGCTGCACACCAACGCCAGCGCTCCGGCACTGGGCGGTGAGCCGCTGGAGACGCTGGTCTCTGACTTCAACAGCACGCAGAAGATGATCAAGCGTATGGAGCGCCGTTATCCGATGGCCATGCTGCGCGCGCTGATTTATCACGACACGCTGAGCGATCTGACCAATGAAGCGGAGGTCACGACCTGGCTGAACGGTCTGGTGAGCTATCTGACTGAACGCGAAGCGCACGGCAGCACCTATCTGGCTCAGGTTCGCGAAAACCGCGAGCTGAACCTCTTCGAGCCGGTTCTGCGCGTTCGCACCCACGGTGTGGATACCGACTACCCGCTGGAAGCGGAGTTCATTCAGGGACCGGAGTACCGCAAAATCTGCGATCTTGGCGGCAAACTGCGTGGCCTGCTGGAAGAGGATGCCTACATTGAACGTGGTGAGCGTCGTCAGCCGGTGGCCAGCTTCGAACAGGCGATTGAGTGGCTGGTTAAAGAGTCGCGTCGCGGCCTCTCTGTTCAGCGCTACAAAGGTCTGGGCGAGATGAACCCGGATCAGCTGTGGGAAACTACCATGGACCCGGACAGCCGTCGTATGCTGCGCGTCACCATCAAAGATGCCATTGGTGCTGACCAGCTGTTCACCACGCTGATGGGCGATGCGGTTGAACCGCGCCGCGCCTTCATCGAAGAGAATGCGCTGAAAGCAGCCAATATCGATATCTGATCGGTCGCAGACCGGACAGGCCATCACTCCGGTGATGGCCTTTTTTTTATGCCGCCGCGGCGAACGCCGCGCCCGGTGCTGCGAGACCGATCACGTTTTCCCCCGCCCTGCTCCTTTACGCTTGCCTCTCTTTGCGCCTTCAGCGCGCACAACGTTAATACAGGGAGTTACCTTATGATTGTCTGCGACTGTCACGACTGGAACAGAGAACGTCACGCCTTTCATCCGGTTATCGATCAGGCGATACGCTGGATTACTGACACCGACTTCAGCCAGCTCGACACCCGTAAATATGCCATCCTGCCTGAGGATAAGATGTTCTGCCTGGTGCAGGAGATGATGACCGAACCGGCGAGCGCGCGTCGGGCAGAATCCCACTTCAGCTACATCGACATTCAGTTTCTGCTGGCCGGCAGCGAGAATATCGGCGTGGCCCGTGCCCACCCCGATCAGCGAGTGACCGAGGATTTTGCTCAGCAACGCGACGTGGTCTTTTATCAGAAGACGCTGAATGAGTCGGTGATCACGCTGCTGCCCGGTATGTTCGCGATCTTTTTTCCGCACGATATTCATCGCCCCTGCTGCGCGCCGGGTGAACCCGCCATTATCCGAAAAGCCGTGATTAAAATTCACCGCGATCTGTTTACCGCCTGACGCTGACGGTCGGCCGGGGGTGCCCGCCTGCTATGAAACTGGTCAATACGCGCTGAATCGCGCTAGCATTGAACCAAACCCAGACGCAACGAGGACTCTATGGCTATTAAATTGATCGCTATCGACATGGATGGCACCCTGCTCAATCCGCAGCATGAGATCACGCCGGGGGTGAAATCTGCCCTTGATCGCGCCCGCCAGCAGGGGGTATCGATTGTGCTGACCACCGGCCGGCCGTTTGTGGGTATCCAGCGCTATCTGATGGAGCTGGATATGCAGACCCCCGGCCAGTACGCGATCAGTAACAACGGCGCGCTGGTTCATCAGGCTGAAGATGGTGAGTGCGTGGCGGAAGTGACGCTGACCTTTGACGACTACCTCTACATTGAGCAGCTGGCGCGTGAACTTGGCGTCCATTTCCAGGCGTTCGACAAATCCCATCTCTATACGCCCAACAAAGACATCAGCGAATACACCATCCATGAGGCGAGCCTGACCGGGATTCCGGTGCGCTATCGTGCGGTGGAAGAGATGGACCGCGCGACGCGCTTTCCAAAACTGATGATGATCGACCGTCCGGCCCTGCTCGACGCGGCGATTGCCCGCCTGCCAGCGCACGCTAAGCAGACCTACACCATCCTGAAGAGTGCGCCTTATTACCTCGAAATCCTCGATCGCCGGGTTAACAAAGGTCAGGGCGTCAGAATGCTGGCGGAGAAGCTCGGCCTGAAGCAGGAAGAGGTGATGGCGATAGGTGACCAGGAGAATGACCTGGCGATGATTGAGTATGCCGGCACGGGTGTCGCCATGGGCAATGCCATTGATTCGGTCAAGGCTATCGCTCAGTTCATCACGAAAACCAATATGGAAGATGGCGTCGCACATGCCATTGAAGAGTTAGTGCTGTAACCGCCCTGCGCTTTCCGGGCCGCGCTGGCCCGGAACCCGGTAAAAAAGCTGCAGCGCAAAACAGAATCGCGTAATTTGTCGGGCAATTCTTCCTGCACGGGTTTCACCATGTCAGAAAAACAGATTACCTTTGCTGCCCGTCAGCATCAGCTCACCAATATCAATGTCTGGACTGCCGACAGCCAGTGGCTGGCATTTGACGTGCGTCCTTCGGGCGCCTCCTTTACCAGCCAGACCATTGAGCGGGTCAATGTGATGACCGGTGAGGTGGAGGTGCTCTATCAGGCACAGCACGGGGCTCATGTCGGCGTGGTGACGGTCAGCCCCGATATGCCGCCGCGCTACGTCTGCATTCATGGTCCGGAACATCCCGATGCCCGGTGGCAGTATGATTTCCATCACCGCCGCGGGGTGATCGTTCAGAACGCCACCGCTGTCAATCTGGATGCCTGCGACATCACGCCACCCTTTACGCCTGGCGCGCTGCGGGGCGGGTCGCATGTGCATGTCTTCAGTCCCGACGGTTCACGCCTGAGCTTTACCTACAATGACCATGTCATGCATGAACGGGATACCCGGCTGGATCTGCGCAACGTCGGCATCGCGGTGCCGCTGCGCGCAGTCACGCCGGTTAAGCAGCATCCACGAGAGTATGACGGCAGCTACTTTTGCCTGCTGGTGAGCGAGACGCATACGGCACCGCAGCCGGGCAGCGACCAGATCAACCGTGCCTATGAAGAGTGCTGGATCGGTAACCGCGGCTATCAGAAACCGGACGGCCGCTGGCAGCGCTGGGCCATCGCGTTCATCGGCGACACGCTGACGGCGGAGGGCGAGAAGCGTCCTGAAGTGTTTGTTGTTGATCTGCCCGAAGTCCTGGACGATTACGCCCGGGCCGGTGCCAGCCCGCTGGAGGGCAGCAGTCAGCAGTTGCCTGCGCCCCCGGCGGGCGTCAGGCAGCGCCGTCTGACGTACGGTCGTGGTCTGGCGCTGCAACCGCGCCACTGGCTGCGCAGCGCGCCCGATGGCAGCCAGATTGCGTTTCTGATGGCAGATGAGGGAGGGGTGATCCAGCTCTGGACGGTCTCTCCCAACGGCGGCGAACCGCGTCAGGTGACCCGTCTCGGCAGCAGCATTCAGTCCGCCTTCAGCTGGCATCCTGATGGCCAGGCCGTCGCCTTTATCTGTGATAACAGCGTGATGCGGTGTGACGCTGAGAGCGGCGAGTGCCAGCGTCTGACGCGCAGAACGGATGACGCCCCCTCAGGCGACGCGGTCGTCTGGTCACCTGACGGCACGCAGATTGCGTATATGCGTGAGGTGGAGGGCTGGCGGCAGCTGTTTACGGTTGCGGCTGAGGGCGCAGCGGAGGCATAGGCTGCGCCTGCGCCAGGCTCTCCTGCGTGTGCGCCAGCTTTTCGCTCTGCAGAATGCGTTCCCGCGGGGAGTCGAGTGATTTATCTTTGTCGCTGCGGTAGTAGTCCCACGGCAGCAGCAGCGTATCCATCACGGCGGAGAAAGGAAGATCGATCAGCGCCAGCGGCTTCAGCGCCCAGCTGGTGTCCCCGTCGGTCAGCATATCCGCGCTGGCCCGGGTGCCTGGATAATAGCCCTGACTCGCACCTGTGTGTGACATCACGCTGGAACAACCGGTTGTCGCCATTGCGCAGCAAACCATTCCAGCCAGAGGTAAGGTCTTCATCAATTTCATTATCATCATCCCTTCAGCCCTGACATGCGCCGGGCTGAGTTGGCTTGCCAGACAACGTCAACACTCTGGGGCGAAGTCCGTTCGGGTCTGACAAAAGGTGTTCTGAGTGTATGTCATTTCCTGAGATTGGCGAAAAAAATTGCATTCTGCACGCTTGAAAATTCTCCTTTGGCACCCATTTTTAGTTTACGGACGCGCTCACCGTCGCCGAAAGGGACAGTGAGGTGCCGGATCCAGCCTGTCCAGTAGTGGAAGGTTGCCAAAACTTGCTGAAATTCAGGAGTCTTAATATGCGTAACTTTGATCTCACCCCACTTTATCGCTCAGCTATCGGTTTCGATCGCCTGTTTAACCTGCTCGAATCAAACCAGAATCAGAGCAACGGGGGTTATCCTCCCTATAACGTTGAACTGGTCGATGAAAATCACTACCGCATTACCATCGCGGTGGCCGGTTTCTCTCAGAGCGAGCTTGATATCACAGCGCACGACAATGTGCTGACTGTACGGGGTGCCCATCCGGAAGAGCAGGCCGAGCGTAAATACCTGTATCAGGGTATCGCCGAGCGTAACTTCGAGCGTAAATTCCAGCTTGCCGACCACATCGTGGTGCGCGACGCCCGTCTCGAAAATGGTCTGCTGAGTATCGATCTTGAACGTCTGGTGCCGGAAGAAGCCAAACCACGCCGTATTGAGATTCTGAAGTAATTTCTGAAGTAACCATAAAAAACGCCGCTAATGCGGCGTTTTTCGTTTTTAAGATCAGTGGAGATTCATAAGGCAAAAAATGTTGCTCCGATCCCCTGTTTCAGACGGCTGATAAGTTCAAAGCGATGGGAGCATACGCCTGTAGCAAAGCATCGCGGACCAGGGATGGGCCGCGCTGAGCATGCCAGGGATGGCGTCTATTGCGTCTTTGCGAAAGGCGTATGCTCCCTGAGCCTGTCACCTGACCTCAAGGCGATATTTTTTGCCCTTATATCTGACGCCGGCCTTGCCCTTACGGCTGCGTTCGCATCGCGAAACGCTGTCCCAGCACGCCGCCAAACACGTTGATCAGCAGGCCGGCAATAATCACCGAGGCGCCCAGCATCTGCTGCCCGGAAAGATGCTCATCCAGCACCAGCGCAGCGGTAATGATCCCGACCACCGGCACCAGCAGCGACAGCGGGGCAACGCGCCAGGTTTCGTAACGGCTGAGCAGATTTCCCCAGATGGCGTAGCCGACGATGGTGGCGACGAAGGCCAGATAGAAGAGCGCCAGTACCGTCTGCAGCCCGATGTGCAGCAGGCTGCTGACGATAGCCTCCTGCCCCTCAAACAGCAGCGAGCAGGCAAAGAAAGGAATGACCGGCACCAGCGCACTCCAGACCACCAGCGACATAATCGGCACGCTGCGATTCCGCATAATGATCTTGTTGGTAATGTTACCCAGCCCCCATGACAGGGCCGCCGACAGCGTCAGCATCATGGTCGTCAGCGTAATGCCGGCGCTGGTCTGTCCTTCCATGCCTGCCGTCGCCAGCAGAAACATCCCCAGCGTGGCGATGATAATCCCGGTGATGTGGTTCCAGCGCAGCTTCTCCGCCAGCAGCAGCGCCCCCAGCAGCAGGGTAAAGAACGCCTGCGCCTGCAGCACCAGGGAGGCCAGGCCTGCTGGCATACCGAGCTGAATCGCCAGGAAGAGAAACGCAAACTGACCAAAACTGATGGTCATACCGTAAACCACCAGCCAGCGCAGCGGGATCGGCGGACGACGCACAAAGAAAATGGCAGGGAAGGCGACCAGCGTGAATCGCAGTCCGGCGAGCAGAAAAGGCGGCATCCCCTGCAGCCCCAGCTTGATCACCACAAAATTGACGCCCCACGCCACCACCACGCACAACGCTAACAGCATATCTTTTACCGACATCAGAAACTCCTTGAGCCGCCGTCAGGCGGTGATCGCAATCGGGGTCGCGATATCAGCACAGCACGCTTCCCCCACGATGCGAAAATAGTCATCTACAGCCAGCGCGATCGATTTATCCAGCTCGCCCGCGTTAAACCATAACGTTCCGACCTGCTGCAGCCGGGTATCGACCCGAAGCGCCAGCCGGTCATCAAAACTGAATGGCGGCACCGCACCCATCACACAGCCGGTCAGTGCCTGCGCCAGCTCCGGCGCGGCGAAAGAGGATTTCTTTCCGCCGATGGCGCGCGCCGCACTTTTAAAATTGATCCGGCAGTCGCCCGGCACAATCGCCAGCAGCGGACGCGGCGGCGCGCCGTCCGGCATGACGACCTCCAGCACCATCGCCTTAGCCGCCTGACCCAGTGCATTACCGCGTATCTGGCTGATCTGGTCGGTCTGCCCTATCGCCTCATGCTCCACGACGCGGTAGCTGGCCTGATGCTGATCCAGCAGCGCGGTGATTTTTTCAAACGTCGTCATATCCCTCTCCTTGTCTGGCCCGGACCGGATTAACTCCAGGCGATAGCGTGTTTCATTTTTTTATCGGTCAGCCCGAAAAAGAATCCCATGGTGATGCGGGTATCACCTTCAACCCGATCAATCTCGTGATAAAAAGCGGGATTAAACAGATAGATATCGCCACTGCGTGGTGAAAATTCGCAGACTTCGCTGTGTTCAATCACCTCAGCGGGATAGCCCAGCTCACCGGCCGTTTTGAACCGCTCATCCTCCGGTGCCCATTTTTTGTTGTAGATCCGCAGCGCCCCGCCCGCATTGCACTCCTGCAGGCAGACCACGCAGCTGAGCTGATGGAGAATCTGCGTCACCGCCAGCCCGGTTCCGGCGGCATCACGCACGATATTGTCGTTGTGTAACGGGTTCGCGACGCCATCGGCATGAAACCGCACGATAGAACCGGCATAGTCGCCGTGGCCCGGCTCCTGGGCGATGCGCAGGCTCTCCAGCCGCAGCGCATGCTGAACCCAGAGGTAGATCTGCTCACGCAGGGCGGTGAGTGAAGGGGGCAGCGCCGGCTGGATATCGCGCAGCTCGGTAAAATAGTTATCGGGCTCTGCGGTGTGACGCGCCAGATAGGGCCCGAGCGTGGTCAGCGCGCCATTCGGATAGTGAGAAACACGGATCTTTTCCCGGCAGCGCTGCAGATCCGCCACCACCGCTTCCCGCACCTCCGGCGTCAGGAAATTACGCAGCACCAGCAGCGGCACACGCGCCGTGACGATGTCATCCAGCCAGGTCGACTCCACAAACATGCTGGGATTAATCACGCGGAACTGATTGAAAATAGCCATGTTTATCACTCCCTAAACGGAATTTCATAGAGTTCATGATTGTTCATTCGCCGCCAGCTGCCGGCGCTGCCTGGTATTGTCACGGGTTCAGAAGCGATCAGCGTGCAATCCTCCTGTTGCCGAAAATGCATCGTAAAATAGTCAGGCCAGGGGGTGTCGTGGGGATACCACTGCCACGCCCAGGCTTTGTCACGGGTGACGAAAATGGCATTGCCTGCGCTGCCGCCGGGTTCCACCTGCGCCATCTTTGCGCGCAGATAGTCGCGGGTGAAGTCGGCGGGCGTGGTCTGATCGACCAGGTAGCGCAGGTACTCTTCTGAATCGAAACGGGATTCCGCCAGGCCAAGCTGGCGGTGGATGGTCGGCAGAAAGCCGTTGTGCATCATGTACCACTGATGACCCGCGCTGTGGCGCGTCAGCGGATGAGAAAAGGCCAGCCCCTGATTTTTACTCAGCGTGGCGTGGCGTACATGCACGGCCAGAAACGGACTGCGCAGCCGATCCACATCGATGTCCGGCAGCGCTTCCGCAAACGCGCCCGTGCCGTGCAGGGTGCGGATCTCCCCCGCTTCCAGCCACAGGCAGCCCCAGCCGTTGGGATGGGATTTAATTGGGCCATCGTGTTCGGCTCCTTCGCCGCAGCTCATGGCGCGCGCCGCCTCCAGAATCTGAGCGCTGTCGAACCTGCCATGCGCCAGAATCATTCTGCACATACTTTGTCTCTCCCGGCGGTCACCGGCTGCGCGGCAATCACCTGCTGAAAAAGGGTCATAACGGGCTCCCGCGTCGGAGCGCTGAGGCTGAAGGTCGCCAGAATGCCGGCGTGACGGGTCAGATCGGCGTAGAGCGATGAGCGGGATGACACCTGCAACGCAGGCAACCGGAGGGGGGGTAACAGCGCCCCCTGCTGATGCTGTTCAATCCAGCGTTCCGCCGCCTGCAGCTGTGCGGGCTGGCGCAGGCGCAGCTGGCCGACAGCGGGTGACGTGCTCAGGGCAAAGGCAGGCAGGGTGCCTCCCGCCTCCAGCCGGAAAGTCACCTCAGCCCAGTTGATACCGGTCGCCTCCTCAACCAGCGTCGCCACCCCCATGCCAGAGAGCCGGAACCCCATCTCCAGAAAATGCGGCACGCCATTGACCACAATGAAATCGATATGAAACGCGCCCTGACGATAGCCAAAGGTTTCGCAGCAGAAGGTCATGAGACTGCTGAATGCGGCGGGCAGCGCCGCTGCTGCCATCGCCACATGCCCCGACTCATAAAAGCTGACGCAGCCTTCACTGTCCCGGTGCTGCTCAATCACCTTCTGGCAGCAGGTCAGCGCCCGGGGATGTCCCTGCGCGACCACACCCTGTAGCGAAAACTCCTCGCCGATCAGGGCGCTTTCCACGATAAAGCCGCTGAAGCCGCGCCCGCCATAGTTCATGGTCTGCACCAGCTGCTTCACCACGCTGCGCAGCTGATCGGCCCGCTCAATCAGCCAGATGCCCAGCCCGCCGCCGCCATCTACCGGTTTGACGACGCAGGGGTAGATGAGCGCCTGCTCCGCATCCAGAATGCTGAGCGGCGAGGCAAAAAAGCGGAACTCCGGCTGCGGGAAGCGCGGCCAGGCTTTTTTCAGCGCCATGCGCTGCGCATATTTATCCAGCGGAATAAAGGCGGCGGGCGCGTCCGGCCCGGCCAGCATGTCGCGCAGTCGTCCGGCGCTGGCGTTGTAGGCTTCAAAGCCCGCCAGCACCACCAGCGGATGCGCCAGTAAACCGGCGTGCAGATAAGCCTGCATCACCTCCCACGGATTCTCAGGGCGGTCGAGGCGAATAATCAGATCAAAAGGCAGCGCCAGGCTTAGTGACTGGTAATCGACAAAATCGCCCATTTCCGCCAGCACGGTGAAATAGCCTTCGCGCTTTGCCACCGCGCAGTAAGGGTTCTGTCCATCGCGGGTGGCGCCAATTTGCAGAAAAATCTTTTTCATCGCCTCGCCTTACCGGGTTATCGCCCAGAGATGACTTCTGTCACCGTGTCATTGAGCACACCGTTACTGACCTGAATCACCGCTTTATGG
>NZ_PUGA01000053.1:0-19601 GCF_003236725.1 Pantoea sp. ARC270 | reverse complement strand
GTTCACCACCAGGTCGGCACCCATCTCTTTTGCCAGCGCCAGCTGGCCGTCGCTCACATCAATGGCGATCACTTTGGCGTTAAAGACATTTTTGGCATACTGCAGGGCGAGATTACCTAACCCGCCGAGACCATAAATCGCCAGCCACTGGCCCGGTTTGACCTCAGAGACCTTCACCGCTTTATAGGTGGTGACGCCGGCGCAGGTTACGCTGCTGGCTGCAAAAGGGTCCAGCCCCTCGGGAACCTTGACCGAGTAGTCTGCAACCACGATACACTCTTCAGCCATACCACCATCGGCGGTATAACCCGCATTAACCACCTCCCGGCAGAGCGTTTCATTACCGGAGTTACAGTATTCACAGTGACCGCAGCCCTTGAAGAACCAGGCCACGCTGGCGCGATCGCCCGGCTTGAGAGAGGTCACATCCGGCGCAACCTCTTCAACAATCCCGATACCTTCGTGACCCAGCGTGACACCGGTTTTATCACCAAAGTCGCCGTTCTTCACATGCAAATCGGTATGGCATACACCACAGCATTCCATCCTGAGCCGTGCTTCGCCGGTTTTGAGAGGACGCAGTGTCTTCTCAACAACTTCAACCTGGTGTTCACTATTTGCTATTGCCGCTTTCATAAACGTTCCTCCATTTGATTGAACGTTCAGAATAAGCCAAACGGCCGTGATAACAAGCTGACCGTTGAGCTTTGGGTGCGAGCCAGTGAGGTTGTGTTGCATTCTGTGAAGGCGGTGCCACATGCGTGGCGCTTATGCATGCCAGCGATGGATGCCGCTGTCAGAGGACGGTGCCGGCGGCGGGCCCATATGCTGAGAGGGGTTCCGGACAGGCGGGGGGCCCATATGCCGGGATGCCGCAGTCGGCGGCCCCATGTGCTGAGACGCATCTGGCATAGCCGGTCGGCCATGATGATGCCAGTCAGAAGCGTGACCATAATGATGATGACCACCTTCCGCCATCACACAGCCGGACATAGCTGAACTTGCCAGCGCTAAAATCAGACAGGGTATAACTTTTTTCAAAAACATAACGCATCCTGGTTGAATATCACCGCCTCAGGGTACGTCTGCTTTTTTATACGCGGGATAAACGTATTTACGCGTTTACGGAGGCTCGCAGAGTACATTGACTATGGTCAATGTGAAGCGATTACGGATGAGGTTTTGCGGTGCTTCTGACCCTGTTACGTTACGACAATGTATCCTCTCCGGGTGGTTGCCCGGGCTAAGAATCAGAGCGGATCACCCGCAGGACGTCATCACTATCCGCGGCTGTATCGGATATAGAGATAAGAAATGGTGACAACCCATGCAACACTGAGCAGCGTTGCATGCTGCGGCACAAAGCTAATGAAGAGATAGATGCCCGCCACAATAACGGCAATAGCAATCCAATCTGAAAAAGAGTGAAGCAGCCACAATAATGCACGTTTCATGGGTGTCTCTGATTGCGCTGCATAACGTTCCTTTGATAATGACAGAGCCTTTTTTGTCCTGTCGCTTTATTTAACGCCCTGCCCTGCACTGGAAATCTCTTACCCTGGGGGAAGGCCTGTCTGAAAGGGATCTGAGAGCGTTGCTCAAAGAGAAATGGAACTGAAAAGCCCGCGCGCGGCGGGCCAGAGGCAACGAATCAGTTATCTTCCTGAAGAAGCTGTGCGGGTGAGGTCACCCCGGCCAGCTCATTGAGTGCCTCATGATTGATTTCTTCATCTGCGCCATCAACCGCGCGAGAGATAATCAGTAAATCCTGAAGTTCGCTTAAAAGAAGTGCCGCATCAGACTTGAGCATTTCATCTGAGTCTGCGGAGTCAATTACCGTGTTGATCGCCTTGTTCGCGCCCTCGATCATCTCCGTTACGCCGCCCTGCTTACTTACCGCGAGCACCAGCGCACTGATCAACAGAGACTGCGCCTCAACGCGCGCGGTGAGTTGTTTGGTGCTTGCATCTATTTGTGAAATCTTGGCAAGCATACTTAGCACAACATTCTTCATGGTATATCTCCCTGTTAAACCAGCATTTTATAATTCTGCGGGCAGGCTGAAAATATCATTTTCTGAAAAGGGGGGGATTAATGACCTGCGCAATAAAATCAGCAAAAAGCGGCAATTGAGCGAACGGGTTATCGTGAACCAGACAGATTAAGAATGCAGTGACTCCTGCTGGCGAGCATCCGTAGCCGAGGAAGGACGCCGGGCCTGTGCATCACGCATCAGCCCGTCGCCTGCAGTATTCAGGGTGACAGTTCTCTCGCATGAGAGGAAACAGATGTAATGAATAACCAGCCTAATTCTGCCATTCAATCATTTCATCAAGTCGTTTTAAAACATCGGGAAAATAGGTTTCATCAAGGCCAAAACTGCCTTTAACCTGAACACTGTCGGCATGGGGTTCCGGGCGAAGAATAAATTCGATAGTGACACTATCAATACTGTTTTCATTTGTCACTATCATATCAAGCTGATGAATATCACTCTGATATGTGAACGATTTAAGCTTTTGCTGATTAATTATCGCCTGCTGGAAAGATGCAAATTCTTTTTTCAATAGTTTCAATTCTCCAACGGTAAATTCCGTTTTAAACGCTACGTTAAGGCCGCTTACCGAGAATTCTACCCAGGATTTTATCCAGTCCCAGTTATGGTTAACAGGATCGACTTCATTCTCCACCACGCGTTCATAAGGCGCGATTACGAAAGTAAATTCTTCACTCCTGAGATCAAACATGGAAATGTTCCTGTTAGTTAATAAAAATATTTAAAATGAGATATTGTCCAGTCAGATTCTCTGACAATCACCTCAAATCTGTACTTCTGATAAACATACTCCCGACGGTGCTTATCGAAGCGCAATTTATAGATATCTGTTTCGTAACGGAACATTCCTTCTCCTTCACGAGGATCTGGCATGCACTTGCCATAACGAATAGTTTTTTCCTGAATTTGCAAAGGAACATATCGAGCAGGATCGTACATATGCTTTGCGGCTGCTTCCGTCATTTTGAGACTGCGCGCATGCAGACCGAATTTTAACCGCCCTCGCAAAAGAGATAACGTACCCTGACTAATTTTTGCTGAAAGTGCCGCACGTGCCCCTGATTCAAACAGAACTCGTCCCGTTCGAAGAATACGGAAAACCCCTAATCCAAAAAGGGCAATATCAGTTGGATCAAATAATGGTGTTTCAAGTGGTGCTTCTTCCAGCCTGACAAAATGCCCCTGGACATCATAAACCTGCCATAATCCCGGGGCCTGTGCGACCGTGTATCCTATACACATACCACTGTTTTCATCGGTTACAGGCTTTGCGTTTCTGGGCAAATGGCTGGGTCGAAACTCAAAAAAAACGCCCTCAGGCAATCTCGACTCAAAAGTATAGTAACGTCCGGGTTCCTGCCTCGCTGCTGTTCCTGAAGTCATACTCAATCCCTCGTTTATGACAATGGCCGTTTTATAGTGCCACAGGAAGATAAAACGATCATTACCTGATAGCTTATCACCAAACTCTGATCGCAAGCCTTCCTTTCCCCCTGAACACCTTTAAAACTAAGTGCCTCTTCTGTCTGATCAGACCTATGTCCTTATCTTTAAAGATGCCTGACTGATGACTTCGTTGTCCGCTGCGGAACGTTCGGGCCGTGCAGCGCCAACGGGTGAAACGGCTTGAGCCAGCGCAGATAATGTCGGCAGAGATGCTGTGAAGCCATCTTCACCTGAAGTGAGACGGGAGCGTTAGTCGCCTGAACAATTTCTGTCAATACGACAGAAGGCAGAAAGCGGGGCACGGTTATGCCATATGCGTTGAACATTTCACGAAATACTAAGGTCTGTCAGGCGAGGGTATGAGGTGGCATATGGGGAGTATTTTGCGCAAAAACTCTTCGCTAAAAATAACTTCGTTATAACGAAAAAGTGTCTCAACATATTGGGTAAGAAATAAGTGGTGGGAATAGTTTGAACAGGACAGGTTCGGGATATTTTTCGCACCGATGAAAAATTCAATATAAATACCAGCCAAAAAAAGACCGAATACTAAACTCGGCCTTTTTATTCAACAAGTTAGAAGGCAAGATGGCGATCAAATGGCTTTGAAAGCTATCCAACTAAACTTTCACAAGAGAAAATCCATCTGATTTTTGTAGTGACTATACTGCTCGTGATTCTCATTAAATTGTATTTCGAAAGAGCTTATCAAATTTGAGTAAAGTGATTCTGTAGATAATGAAACCTTTTTACCCATAGATTTTAACATTCCGCTGATGTATCTTTGCGCCGCCGAAAATAGGAAGTGCCCTCTTATCCAAAAGTCAATTGAAGGGATTTCAGGTTGAATCAAGGAGCTTATGGTAATGGGATCTAACTCTATGAAATCTTGTGGAAGAGATTGAATAAAATCTTCAATCTTCAATTCACAAATCTCATATGAGTTTTTAGAGATCATAAACCTACTTGCATTATCACCTACTACCGACACACCTCTATTATTGAGGAAATTGTAAATATCCAAGCATATTAATCTAAAAAACTTTTGATTGAAGTTATTCAACCATTGTTCATAGTCTACATTTGGCATTTCTCGGGCATTTATTTTACCTAATAATTTTATCACCCTCAAAACAGTTTTAGGAGTAACAAATGAATTTTCAATTGAATATCCGTAGGTTCTGATAACACCTTTAACGTCTTGATATTCTGGGCTAAATTTAATCAAATCAGAGTCGCAAGCCACAATACAATTACTTTCTTCATTCTTTACTTTTTCTATGTATGGCAACAGGAGATCGCAACCACCGACGTCTTGTATTTCAAATTTAAGACTTGATGTTTTATTTAAAACTACCTCCCAAAAGCATATGTCGTCCTCTCCTTCTACATATACCATGTAATCAGCTTGATAAAAAAGATTTAAAATACTTTCTGCTTCTTGAGAATAGACTAACTCAGACATGAACTAATTTCTCCATATCAAAGATTGAGTCCCTGTATTTTGAAGCTACTTCAGGAGAGTGAGTTGCTGCAATAACCTGCGCATTTGGATTTAGCCTTTTAATAGCTGGGATTATTTTTCTTTGCCAGGCAATATGTAAAGACAACTCAGGCTCATCAGTTAAAAAAACATACTGCTGTTGACGCTGAAGCAAAGTTTCAATAAATAAAATTAACAATTGTTTTTCGCCAGAAGATAAATGTTCTGGCTTGATTTCACCACTAGTATTATTAATAGTTAACTCTCCTGCAACGAAAGAGAAATGTTTTTCTATTATAAATTCTTTAAGGGTGTTTAAGAAAAGTTCAATGGGTGCAAATATCTTCTCAGTTAATTCTTTTGATTGAAGCGACATCTTAATTATTTTTTGTGTTTTACGATGCGCTTCTAAAGAACGAAAATCAACATTTAAAGGCGCCTCTTTCTTTTTAACATTTCTAATCTCAACAAATGTTTTTTCTATGTTATCAACATGATAGCTTATACGCTTTCTAACGTTTGCATCCATAGCATTTAGTTGCGAATAGGCAGAAATCAGATTGCTTTTTTCTCTTTCCTTTTCGAAATCGAAAGCATAAACGTCATCAAAGTCTTCTTGGCTATATAGTATTGATGCAAGAACATCTTTTTGTAAGTTATTTGCTATCTCGCGGGCACGTTGAGATAAATCTAATTGATACTTAGTTAAATTTTGTAATAGCTGGCCCAATCTAAAATCAATCGGATTAATAAGGCGAAGACCGTATTTATCTCTAACCTCATATTCCTCACCATTTCTCAAACGATAAACCGACAACGAAGACAAAGAGACTAATTTTTCCAGTATAGCTCGAAGCTCTTCGGATTCTTCAAATGACTTTCTACGATAGCTTGCAGATAAGCGCCTATCATCACTATTGATTACTCGAAGAGGATATTTTTTAGATGAAACTTGATATTCAATAATAGTAAATGGTAACTTTTCAGAGTCTTGCTTGCTAATCTTAATAGTCTTAGTCTTTTTACCATCTTTAAGCTTAATTTCTGCCGACTCGAAATCGTTATTGTTAATTCCTTCAAGATCAACAGAAAGAATACTATTTAATATATTCATAAATGTCGTCTTGCCAGTGCCATTTCTTCCAATGATAATGTTAACATCATCATTAAAACTACATTTAGCATTAAGTCTTTGCCAGAAGCCGCTAATTTCAACACTCTGAATTCTATACATAAAAATCCTTAAATTCCTTTAGGTTTTTAGTTTTAAACATGTCTCTCGATAGTAAACAAAACCATTCCAAAAATGCTTATTTCTTCAGATTTACACTCTAAGCTTATTTTTTCATTAGAAATAGTTAGCCTGTTTCCAGGTAGTCTGAATAAATCAAAAACATCATAAGAATTGTCTATATTAACAACCCAACGTCCATTACCAATCTCTTCCTTCTGATCGTTAATCAACCAAGAACGTGTCACACCTTCCACGTAAATTATTTTTTCTGACCCTGCCTGAAAAAGGCTAATATCTGTTGCCCACAAACCATCCTCAATTAGCCTGCCTCCTTCTAATCTAAATTTAGGTACAAAAACAGCTCTATTATCACCGTCTCTAACAGTATTGCTACGCTTAGTTTGACCCGTAGCTAACCATTCCAATGATACGCCCGTATCGAGTGCGCAAGTTATAACAACATCGCCGGGAAAGTAGCCACGACGAATCCATGTACTGACCGTACCCGAAGAAATATTTAACAAGTCGCAAAGTTGTTTTTGCAAGGTGAAACCGTAAGCGTCCATGATTCGCCGCAGGACGGGCCTCCCGCCGTTTGACATAATTTCGCCATATAATGCAGCGCCCTTACGACTAAAATCCGGTTCAGTAGAATTTGCTTTTGCAAGTTCGCCGCCACTTAGCCACTTCAAGTCTGCGCCAGTATCTAATGCACACTTAATAATAGCATTGCCTGGCACACGGCCTCGTTGAGTCCAACCACTGATGTTGTTAGCAGGTATACCAAGACAATTCGCGAGTTCCTTCTGGGTATTGACACCATACGAAGACATAAGTCTTTCAAGAATCCGCGCACTGTCTTCTTTCTTCGAGATCATAAAAAACACCGAAAAGTGATAAATAATCATTTACCAAATCGCTTTTACGATCTAAAGTGCTTTCACACCACATGAAACACAGTAGAACAAAACGACCTAAAGGAGATACTGCGTTATGCATACTGAAAATGCAAACAGTCAAAACGCATTTGACTTAGTGCAATCTCAAGATTTTATTGCCAATGTTGCAGCGATTTTAATGCCTGCCATCAGCGAAGCAGTAAACGACGCCGTAAACAAAGCCGTCACGCTTGCCACATCCCCAACAATGTCTAAGCAGGACTTTGCTGCAGCTAACCGTATTAGCCTGTCGGTGCTGGAGAAGTGGATTGCTAACGGTGTTGTGCTGCTCGCTCCTACCCCATCTTTCACCTACACACAGAACCGCACCAACCGTAAGACCGGCGAAGTAGTAGAAACCACCATGACCAAGCATGGTAATCCGCTTATCAATATTGCTGCCTGGCGTGAGAAGAATCGGCAGCAAGCAATCAAATGCCGCTACATCAAACCGTAACTTGATTTTGCAAGTTAAGAAGGATCTGAACATGTTTGATTTCAAGGTTTCTACCCATGCCCATTACGACGATGCATGTCGCAAATTTGCACTAGCTCATAACATTGAAGATATCGCGAAGCAGTCCGGGATTCGTGCGCAAACCCTGCGTAATAAGCTGAATCCAGACCAGCCGCATCAGCTTACCGTATTAGAAGTTTTAGCTCTTACTGATGTCACTGAGGATGCAACGTTAGTTGATGGCCTGCTGGCGCAAATCCAGTGCCTCCCCTGCGTGCCGGTAAACGAAGTCGCTGATGAAAAATTCCCCCTGTATGTCATGAAAGCCACCGCAGAAGTAGGCCAGTTAGCAGCTGGGGCAACCTCTACAGAACCTATGACAGCCAACTGTAAACGTGGCCTTCTGCAAAACGTTAATAGCGGAATTCGCTGCTTAACTCTGGCGGCAATGGCAGTGCAGGCGCGCATTCAGGCTAACCCGGCACTGTCCTCAACTGTAGATGCTATCAGCGGCATCGGGGCATCATTTGGCATGAGTTAAGGGGTAATCATGATCTCATTGGCTGCAAGGCTTAAACGCCAAAGCCCATCAATGTCATACGGACACGGCTTGATCATCGGAGAAAACGGTAAGCGCTGGAATCCAGTAACGCCGTCAGCTTCAGAAGTCAAAGCACAAGCATTACCTAAGAGGAGCAAATCATGGCTATTGAAGGCGATTCCATGTTGGTCGAACTGACAACCGGTCAACGCGTTGCCGCCCTGAATCATGTCGCTCTACTCCGCGCGCAACTGATGGGCGGTAATTGCGAAAAAGATGTAGCCCGTTTTATTGCTGAAATGCGCGATGTGACTGACAGTAATTATCAGGATAACAAACGTGTGTTAAGCGCCATTTTTTTCCTAGCGCACATCGGCAAAGACCGGCACTCAGCCGATTTTACTGATCTCACTACCGATGAAAGAAACGCACTTATTCGCGCAATGAACCATCTGAAAGCCGTTGTGAGTTTATTCCCCAAACGAATGACTCTTTCGAACTAAATAAATCAAAGCGATTAATTGGCGTAAACCCGCCGGGATTCGCTTTGCCTGAATACGAGGAAATCATATGCTGAATAAATTACCTGGTACCACTAAGCCTGATTCTTATATCGAACTCGATATGATGCTGAATGATGCGCGTCGCGAAGAGCGTCTTGCTCGTGCAGAACTTATGGCCTCCCGCCTCAATGTATTGGCGTGGAAAATTCGTAGTGATGGAATGACACACATCGAAGCAGCCGAGCTGCTTAATCAGGAAGCGGAAAAAATCCAGGCACAGATTGAGGAGGCGCACTAATGGCTGACTCAATGGACATCGTACAGCAGCGCACCGACGAAATGCTGGCTCGCAATATTGCGTTAATCACTAATCGACCTGTCGGTGTATCTGTATTTTTCTGTGAAGACTGCAACGCTCCTATCCCTGAAAAACGTCGCCGCGCTACTTACGGAGTTACACGCTGCGTTAATTGCCAGGACATCGAAGAAAGATTCGGCAATTCACGCAAAGGCGGTGCGGCATGAGCAATTCTAAATCTCACGTTCAGCATAAATCGGATGCAGCCCATTACGGCATCCCGGTGTCATTTCGCTATCAACCGTTGCGATCCATGCCGGACTCACAGTGCCGGCAACAAGTGAGCAAAGAAATTTCCCGAAGTGATCAGGGACCAAGAACAGGTCTGTCGGCATTGGCAGAAATCGCGGGTCGCCCGCGCAGAAAAACTCAACAGTCTTGCGAGTCGCTTGAAGCGAAATGTGAATATCTGACTGTAGAGATTCCCAATCGTCCCACTCATCGAATTCGTGTCTACGGTTGCTCATTAGCTGTTGGCGCACGCTATTCAATGCGCGCTGAACTGAGCCTTTCCATTCTCCGTGAGGTAGCCACTCTGCTCCAAAACTCCATACGAAAAGACGAACAAGATCGTCTCGACTGGATTTTGAGCCAAGCCAGCGCTCTGGTCGGTAGTTTTGTGTCTGACCCAAAAACGCGTCGCAAGCAGCATACATGTCGTGCGCTGATAAAAGTCTTACAGCGCGTAGAGGCGCTCTCACGCCATCCAGAAAATGAATATTCTCGGCGTAATAAGGGCGTTGAGTAAATGATTCCGGTTCCATTGGATGCCTCCCTTCTTAATATCAGCGAAGAAACTAATACTATTTCTGATGTGCCGCAAGCATACGTTTACCCGTGGAATGCTCCACGGGAAGCCATTGCCAGCCCATACCCAACCTATGAGGAAATGCACAGCCGCACTCAGATGATTGCGGCTTTAGTGCGTGCGCAGGAACTACTCGAAAAGCAACCGACGCTGATTCAGATTGATGTAAAGCGTCGGTTTAGTGAGTTGGAAAAAACACAGGGTATTGAGCGTGCCAATGCGTACTTAACGAAAACCTTCGTTGAGCGCACATTGCCACGCGTCGAAACCGTTAACGCTCAATATCGCCTCCGTGAAATGAGCGGCGGCGCATTTAACTTGCTGGCAGGTAATGCCACTAAACAGGATGGCGCGGCCAGCGCAGGTGGTCAGCTATGGGAGCTGATGCGCCGCTTCAACCGACTGCCGGATATGGCTCGCGCCGACGTCGATTTGCTGGCCGGGGATGTGGCTAATTTCATCCTCGCCGAGCTGGTACAGGCTCACGCGCAGTCCAGCGACGAGTCAGATTACAAATACACGCACCGCGTTTACATGACTGCCGCTACCATCACCCGTGAACTGAGCCAGACGCCGCCATTGTGGGATAAAGTCACGTCGCGGCTGTTTGACCCGGAGGAAGTTACCCCGGCGATCATGCGTATGCAGACGGAAAAATGGTGGAAAGGCCGACTGCGCCGCGTGGCCGCATCATGGCGTGAGCATCTTCAGATTGCCCTAGCTAACGTCAGCAAAAAACACACACCCTACGCCAGCAGCATGACCGTTTCAGAGTGGCGCGAGCAGAAGCGCCGCACCCGTGAATTTCTGAAGGGAATGGAGCTGGAAGACGAAGAAGGCAACCGCATCAGCCTGATTGAGAAATACGACGGCAGCGTGGCCAACCCGGCGATCCGCCGCTGCGAGTTGATGACCCGTATTCGTGGTTTTGAAAACATCTGCAATGAAATGGGCTTTATCGGCGAGTTCTACACGCTGACCGCCCCCGCGCGCTATCACGCCACAATCAAAACCGGGCATCGTAACCGTAAATGGAACGGTGCCTGCCCGGCCGACACGCAGCGTTATCTCTGCAGCGTCTGGCAGAAAATCCGAGCCAAGCTGCATCGCGAAGAAATCCGCATCTTCGGGATCCGCGTTGCTGAGCCTCATCATGATGCGACCCCGCACTGGCACATGCTTATGTTTATGCGCCCGGAGCAGGCTGAGCGTGTGCGCGAGATTATTCGCGACTACGCCTGTCAGGAAGACGGCAGCGAGCTGACAACCGACAAGGCCCGTAAGGCCCGTTTTCACGCCGAGGCTATCGATCCGGAGAAAGGCAGCGCAACGGGTTACGTTGCTAAATACATTTCCAAAAATATCGACGGCTATGCGCTGGACGGTGAGACAGACGACGAAAGCGGCAAAGACCTTAAGGAAACCGCCTCGGCCGTTTCTGCCTGGGCGGCACGCTGGCACATCCGACAATTCCAGTTTGTGGGCGGCGCGCCGGTCACGGTTTACCGCGAACTGCGCCGAATGGCTGACAGCGAAACCGCACACGGGCTTAGTGTCGAGTTTGCGGCAGCGCATGATGCAGCCGACGCAGGCGACTGGGCCGGATACGTTAACGCGCAGGGCGGCCCATTTGTGCGCCGCGACGAGCTGGCTGTGCGCACCTGGTATCAGGCAAGCGAAGACATGAATGAGTACGGAGAGGAAACCGTGCGTATCAAGGGTGTTTACGCAACTGAAGTTGGCAACGATATGCCAATTTTAACCCGTCTGATGCAATGGAAGATTGTCCCGAAACGTGCCGTTGATTGGGGTTTTGAATTTAAGGACGCGCCTGCGTCCTCTCGGAGTTCTGTCAATAACTGTACGGAGCAAGCAGATTCTGAAGGTACTATCGATTTTACAAAGCCATTTACTCGTGCCGAGCGCAGAAGGATTCTAAAGCGATTAAGAGAAAAGTCAGCGCAGGAGCAACCTGAGCCGGACAAATATCCACCTGAAGTGAGTCAATGCACAGAACGGGAGGCGTTGAAAAAGAGTTTCTTTGAGATCTCAAGGTTAATACTGTCCGATGGTGAAGCTGTGCGCATGATGAACGGCCACACAATCAAGGTTGGGGAGCTTTCTTACTGGAGCGGTACAGGCGGCTACCTTTTCCATAAACGGCGCAAAATTCCCACTCCACTAAAGCGCTTCATTGCGCTCGCGAGAAAAAGAGGCATACAGCTACCTGATTAATAAAACGGCAGTCGGACTAATCTGAGCCGCACGCTTGTTTACGATTTTAGCTCATCATGATACTGTTTATACATACAGTATATTTTGACTAGAAGGAGTTAATCATTTGATGGATATAGATAATCTAAGCGAGACGGTTGCACGCATTCAGTTCATTGCTGACGTATCGCTGATCGCACATTGCAAAGAAGATGAATTAAAAATGGCACTGTCGATGATCAGCGACATGGCAGAGACAATCGACACAGCTATTTTCGAAGCCGATATTTACTACCAGGCAGAATGATTAATTGCCCCTTCCCTACCGTTCACTAGCCACCTTTCAGGTGGCTTTTTGCTTCTGCATCAAAGTGCATATGCTTGCATGAATCCGCATGATCCAAATTGGATCGCTCAACGTGTGTGAAGCCAGTGCTGGCGCGTTAAGAGGTAACACATGCACATGCATGAAAAGCGATGCATAAAGCGGGCAGGCGTGGCGGGGATAGCATTGCGCGCGCAGCGCTTTGCAACAAAGAAATCATTGGTGACCAAAAAACGCTCTCACCTCTTTTAACAATGTTTTAGTCCAAAGAAAAAAACTTGACTGTTCATGCTCGCTAATGAATTATTCGTTATTACTCTTTATCACATTTTCACAGCTTGCAACCTCGTCATTTAATCTAACTATATTACCTATAAATAAAAAATTAGCTAAGGACTCTCAATGAGAAGCACGGAATATCCATATGATTTGATAATTGCGGTTTATCCAACTTACCGCGCCTTATTTGATGACTGGGTGCTATTTAACTATACAGATGGAGGCATTTCATCGTTTCGGTGGAAAAAAAGGTTTGATAAGCTTGAGACTACCAAGAGGATTGTTTCGTATTCAAGTTTTGAAGAATGTATTCAAGAGTCGGATATAATTAACAAAAATATAGCCACTCAAATAAAATTATCAACTGAAAGTGATGAATTAAAAGAATCTCTTTTGCTTAAAGCGGACAAGGCAATTAAAGCTAGAGCTAGGTTATTAAAAGAAGAGAAATTAATGCTTGCTGCTGCTTTAAAGACTGTTGAATCTGCCCCTCGGCCTGCAAAAGAAGAGATCGAAATTCCTTCATATTATTTGCAGAAAAATCACGTCGATTTATTAGATGAATTAATGGGGGAGCTTAATAAAAATCCTTTGATAGAGATTGCTCACCTTAAAGGAAACAGAAGAGTTCTAGGAAGATCTTTAACTCACACTGATAAAATAGCTTGGTCAGATAGCTATAGGTATAACGAGAGAACAGCTAAAATTGCATATAGAGAAATTATAGCTAGAGCTTTCGGCTTATCAGGTGCTGATCATTGGGGTAAAACCAAATCTGAAATTAGAATAATGTTACTTCCTAGAGCAAACCAGCTACTTCAGCTGGCTAGTATCAAAAGAATGCTTAGTGATGCTAAAAACAAAGGGCAAAAAGTCCTTATGGCTGGTAGCTATGTATTTTGGTATGAAGAAGAAGGTGGTATTGGTTGGACTGTGAAAGCATCACACAGTAGTGAGCAATCTAAAAGTGGCGAAGCCCTGTGGCATCAAGGAACAATCATTTCAAAAAATCATGGCCGCATTGTAGTTTTTCCATACATTAAGGAAAATGGCGAGCATGTTAAAGGGCATACTAAAAATGCGCCTCACGATGGAAGAGCTAAGCCTAGACATCCTGATGATTATGTTGAGCTACCATTTGAAGTAATAGATGAGGATTTGATGATTGGTTTATTTGGTGAATTAAATTATGAATAACTTGAGGTAGGCCAATTATATTGGCCTACCTCAAGCCGTTAATTATAATGAGTAAGACTGAAAAGAAATAACATCCTCTTTAAGCCAATTGTTTATTTCTTTAAATCGCTCCTGCAGAGGTGTCAGCTCGTTACGCACAAACACCTGAGACGCTTTCACCGCGTCACCGAACCCGCCGGAGTTGTCAGGGATAATCCCCATCATCTGCGGCGGCACGCGGTGCGCGCTTAACAGGTCATCGCGGCTGGCTTTCTTGATGTTAAAGAAATCGTCTTTCGTCGCCACCTCGCTAAGCGGCAGAATCTTAATCCCGTCCGGCTTACCGTTCGGCGCGTACATGAACAGGTTGCGGAAATTACCCAGCCCTTTCGTGTCGCGCATCGCCTGCCGCATCCGGTCAACGTCGCTGCTGCTCTGCGCCGCATCGGTCATATACAGGATGTAACCGGCGTGCGCGCCGTTCTGATAATACTTGCGGCGGAACAGAGTCGCCGCCTCATTCAGCCAGGCGGAATTAAGCGCGCTGAGGTATTCAGGCAGGCCGTACAGCTCCTGATTGATATCCGGCTCCAGCAGGTGAAACACGCTGCCGGCCGAAAACTCATGCGGCTCTTTCCAGTCATTCACAAACCAGTAAACGCCGTCCTTCACGCCCCTGCGGGTGAATTTGGCCGGTGTGGTTTCAAGGCGCAGCGGCTTACCCAGACCATTGCGGCGCAGCTCGGCAAAGGCGTTGCCGAAGACCAAGTAATCAAGCGCAAACTTGCTGAACTCCTGCTGACTCATCATCGGGTGCGGGATAAAGGTTGATGCCAGAATGTTGCGCTTTACGTAAATCGGCGAGCTGTGATGTACAGCTGAGCGCAGGCTTTTAGCCAGCCCGCTAAAACTGACCGGCGGCTCAAACCAGCGCCCGTTACCGATGCACTCGGCATAATCCAGAATGTCGCGCTTATCCATGACCGGCGTCGGATCGCCAAAGGTAAACGCCTCGGCGTGCTGCTGTGGTGCTGTAGCCTGTAACGGCTGCGCGGTGGCGGTGTGAGCCTTGCGGCCTCTGCGTTTGCTCATCAGTAAAACTCCAGAATTGAGGGGTTAGCGCCGCCGCTGGCTGCGGTAAGCGGTTCGTTTAACAGTGCGTGCATGATTGCCCAGGCGACGTCGGCGTGGCTGGCCTCTTCACTGCGGCTCGCCTCATAGGTTGAGCGGTTGCCGCTGGCCGTCATGGTTTTGCGGATAGCCATAAACGACTGCGTGATGTCCGTTGCCCCGGCGTCATACTCAAGCCGCCCGCTGCTGATTGTGTCTTTCGCCTTCAGCACCATTGCGGTTTTAACTTCCGGCGAGTATTTGATCTCACGCGCGGCCGGGTAAAACTGGCGTACCAGCTGGAAAACACCCTGGCCGATGCCGGTGGCATCCACGCCGATATATTCAACGGTGTATTTTTTCGTTAAGTCCTCGATAGATTTCGCCTGCGCGGCAAAGTCCATGCCCCGCCACTGGTGACGCTCCAGCACGCGGAACTTACCGCCCGCAACGAGCGGCGGCGCGATAACCGCACAGCCTGCGCTGTCGCCGGTGTGCGACGGGTCATACCCGATCCAGACCGGCCGGTATGCAAAGGGGCGCGGCAGATACGGGTTAAAATCTTCCCACTCTTCCAGGCTGTCGATCATGCAGCTCTGCAGCTCTGCAAACGGGAACACGCTCGCCTCATCATCGACAAAATCACACATCAGCAGGTTCTGATATTCCGCCGGGCTGTATTCAAGCTGCAGTTGCTCAATGTCGAACAGGTTGCAGCCGCCAGTCAGCGCATCCTCAACCGTGACAATCTGCCGCCACTGCCCGTCACCGCATAGCGCGCCTTTTGCCAGGTGTGAATGCGACAGGTCTATCTCGATGCGATCATCTCTGTTGCGCCGCCCCTTGTTAAACAGCTCGCCTGACCAGAACGGATAAGCGCTGTGTGAAAGAGCCGACGGCGTTGAAAAATAGGTCGTGCGCCATTTCTTGTGCAGCGACATGCCGCTGGCAACTTTGCGCAGCTCCTGAAATTTCGGGATCCAGAAATATTCGTCCAGATAGAGGTTGCCGGTGTAGCTCTGCGCGGTACGCACGTTCGTGCCAAGAAATATCAGGCGCGCCCCGTTCGGCAGCACGATGGGATCGCCTTTCAGGTCAACGTCAGCCTGGCGGGCAAAGTCGATGATGTAGTTTTTAAAGACATGCGCCTGCGCTTTGCTGGCCGAAAGAAAAATCTGGTTGCGGCCGGTGGTCAGCGCATCGATCAGCGCCTCGCGGGCAAAGTAGAACGTTGCGCCAATCTGGCGCGACTTCAGGATATTGCGGATGCGGTGAGTCAGCCCGGCTTTATGCCAGTTGAGCTGATACTCAAAGCAGTTATCCATAAACACGCCGGTCAGCTTGTCTGTCTGTTCCTCGCTGAACTCATTTTTAACAACCGGCTGGCGCTCGCCTTTGTTGCGGTTGCGCACGTTGGGGTTTAAGTCGGCCTCGTTGCCGCTGCTGCGGTAGCGCTCAACGCGGGCAAGGCGCTCAATCTGACGGCCGAGCGCGTCTATCTCTTTGTAATCACCATTCCCCTTGACCTCTTTCATGATGAGCTGGATCAGCCGGGCCTCCATGCTGGATTCCACGCGACTGATGGGCGCAACGTTGTCCCACGCGTCGCGCAGCTTCCAGCTCTGCACGGTTGGCGTTTTCTGTCCGAGCGTCTCCGCAATCTGGCGCACGGAATAACCCTGCCAGTAAAGCAGCGCGGCCTGACGGCGCGGATCGCTGATGATGGTTGTCGGTGTCGTTTTCATAACGGCAAGGCTACCGGGGCCGAAAATGGCGCGCCTGCTGTCCCTGTTTGCTGATGCATCAGCGGGCTGGCATTCGTTGAGGGATTGTGTGGTGACGGGGAAACTGGCCCCGAACCGACCCAACACCTGACCGGAGCCTGATTAATGGCAGCAATCAAAGCAAAGCGTTTTCGTATCGCAGTTGAAGGCGCAACCACTGACGGCCGTGTCATTTCCCGTGACTGGATTTCGCAGATGGCGAAAAACTACAGCCCGGAAATGTACGGCGCACGCATCAACATGGAACACATCCGGGGCTATGCCGCCGACAGCACTTTCCGCCGCTTTGGTGACGTGACCGCCGTCGAGGCTGAAGAAATCGGCGACGGCCCGCTCAAAGGTAAGCTGGCGCTGTTTGGCTGGATTGATCCGACGCCTGAACTGGTCGAGCTGACCAAAGCGCGCCAGAAAATCTACACCTCCATTGAAGTTAACCCTGAGTTCGCCGACACGGGCGAGGCGTATCTGGTCGGCCTTGCCGTCACCGACGACCCGGCAAGCCTCGGCACGGAGATTCTGAGCTTCAGCGCCACGGCCAAAGTTAATCCGCTGGCGTCACGCAAGCAGGATAAAGGCAACCTCTTTACTGCCGCTGAAGAAACCGTGATCGAGTTTGAAGAGATGGCCGAGCCGTCACCTTCACTGCTGGCGCGCATCTCGGCGATGTTCTCTGCCAAAAAGAAAACCGATGGCGAGCAGTTCGCTGACGTCAGCGCGGCGGTAACGGCCGTCGCTGAGCAGGTACAGCTGAACGCGGAGAGCCAGACGCAGGAGCTGTCGGCGCTGGAGCAATCCGTCACCGCACGTCTGGAGGCTATCGAGCAGCAGGCCGGGGAAGACCGCGCCGCTTTCGCTGCGCTGCAGGGCCAGCTTTCGCAGACCGACGGCAGCTTTAACAGCCGCCCGGCGGCAACCGGCAGCGATCCGAAGTCCGGCGCGCAGACCGACTGCTAATCAGGCGTTGCCTGAACGTTAAAACCCAACACAGAGATAAACAGGAACGCCAATGCGCAAGAATACCCGCTTCAAGTTTAACCAGTTCATGACCCGCCTCGCCGAGCTGAACGGCGTCGAAACCGACGACATGAACAAGAAATTTACCGTTGAGCCGACGGTCACGCAGACACTGATGAACCGCGTGCAGGAATCTTCCGACTTCCTGACCCGCATCAACATCGTGCCGGTGTCCGAAATGAAGGGCGAGAAAATCGGGATCGGCGTGTCCGGCTCAATTGCCAGCGTGACCGATACGGCAGGCGGCGATGAGCGCGAAACCGCTGATTTTGCCGCGCTGGATAAACAGGGCTATGAGTGTGTGCAGGTCAACTACGACTTTCATATCCGCTATAACACGCTCGACCTGTGGGCGCGTTATGAAGATTTTCAGGCCCGTCTGCGTGACGCCATCGTGAAGCGTCAGGCGCTTGACCGCATCATGATCGGCTTCAATGGCGTGACCCGCGCCAAAACCTCGAACCGCGCCAGGAACCCGATGCTGCAGGACGTGGCCGTCGGCTGGCTGCAGAAGTACCGCAACGATGCACCGGCGCGCGTGATGAGCAAAATCACCGACGAAAACGGCACCGTCGTCTCTGAAAAAATCCGCGTCGGTAAAAACGGAGATTACGCCAACCTTGATGCGCTGGTGATGGATGCCACCAACACCCTGATCGAGCCGTGGTATCAGGAAGACCCGGAGTTGGTTGTTATCGTGGGCCGTCAGCTGCTGGCTGATAAATACTTCCCGATCGTCAACCAGTCGCAGGCCAACACCGAGCAGCTGGCCGCTGACGTCATTATCAGTCAGAAACGCATCGGCGGTCTGCCAGCGGTGCGCGTGCCGTACTTCCCGGCCGACGCCATGTTTATTACCCGCACCGATAACCTGTCGATTTACTGGCAGGAAGGAACGCACCGCCGTCTGATTGACGAAGTACCGAAGCGCGACCGCATCGAAAACTACGAGTCCATTAACGAGGACTATGTGATCGAGGATTATGCGGCCGGTTGCCTGGTTGAAAACATCGAAGTCGGTGTGTTCGCTGAACCTGCAGCCACAACGCAGGAAGCAGCGGCAGAAAACGGCGGCGCTGCCGACACCGAAAAAACGGAGGCGTAACGCATGTTAAGCCCTGCCCGACTTCACCGCATGCGCCAGCAGGCTATCGAAGCCTCGCAGAACGCCGACAACCCGCTGCGCCACGCCAGCGGCTATGAGCAGATGCTCATCAAGCTGAACTACGACAAGCGCCGCCTGAAGAAAGTGCACTCTAACGAGCGGAAGGCGGAAATGAAGCGTCAGCTGCTGCCTGAGTACCTGCCGTGGGTGTCCGGTGTGCTGGAGAAAGGCAAAGGCGCACAGGATGCCGTACTGATGACCGTCATGATCTGGCGGCTCGATGCGGGCGACGTGACCGGCGCGCTGGAGATTGCCCGGTACGCCCTAGCGCATGGCCTTGTGTCGCCTGACGGCTTTAAGCGCGCCAGCCTGCCCTATCTGCTGGCCGAGGAAGTCGCCAGCGCGGCAACGCGCGCCTGGACGGCAAAAGCGCCGGTCGATGTTGACCCGCTGCTGGCAACCATTGCGATGACGGAATCCGAAGACATGCCCGATCAGGTGCGCGCCAAGCTGCACAAGATAACCGGGTACGTGCTTCGCGATGCGGGCAGGGCTTCGGAGGCGATGACCCACCTTGCAAGGGCGCATCAGCTGCACGACGGCTGCGGCGTCAAAAAAGACATTGAGCGGCTGGGAACGGCGATGAAAAAACAGGCCATCGCCAGCCGCTGACCGAACGCGACCCCGCGCACGGGCGGCAGGACTGCAACGCACTTTCAGTGTCTGCGCCGTCCTCCACCGCCCACCTATTTCAAAGGCCGACTATGAAT
>NZ_PUGA01000052.1:0-54291 GCF_003236725.1 Pantoea sp. ARC270 | reverse complement strand
TTTTCTTGCGCGCCGCGCTGCCGCGTCCGAATCCCGCTATTCCCCTGCCGAACTTAAACCGTTGCACAACTCAGTAACAGATTAAGAGCGCGATGATGGACGAAACGCATCGCAATCAGCAGGATAGAGTGCTGTGAAATTAGCTATTTGTGCTGATTAACTGGGCGAGCGCGCTGGTGCTGACTGTTTTATTGCCGCTGTTATCAGAAGGCTGACCGGGTAGCGTCAGCCACTGTTAGCCGGGCTGTCTGCTGAGGAATCTATACCGGAATGGAAGAACTGAACCACTCACTGTTTACTGCCATTAATGCCACACCAGCGTCACCTGCCTGGTTACTGCAACTGGCGACCTTTATTGCCAAAGATCTGATTGCCATCGTGCCGCTGCTCATCGTGGTGATGTGGCTGTGGGGGCCACGCGATCAGCTCTCTTCGCAGCGGGCACTGGTGCTGAAAACCGGCATGGCGCTGATCTATGCACTGACGATCTCCTGGTGTGTGGGCCAGCTGCTGCCCCATCCGCGTCCGTTCGCCATTGGTTTCGGTTATCAGTTCCTGCATCATGCGGCGGATGACTCCTACCCCAGCGATCACGGCACCACGATTTTCACTTTTGCCCTGGCCTTTATTTTCTGGCATCGCCTCTGGTCGGGGGTGGTTCTGATGGGTGTGGGTTGCGCTATCGCCTGGTCACGGGTCTATCTTGGCGTTCACTGGCCGCTGGATATGCTGGGTGGATTCCTTGTCGGGCTGCTGAGCTGTCTGGCTTCGCATCTGGCATGGCAGTTCTATGGCGAGCGGATGCTGGCTGTTATCCATCCCCTCTATCGGGCGCTGTTTGCGGTGCCGATTCGCAAAGGCTGGACGCAGGACTAAGCTCCCTGTTTATTCAGCTCAGAAACGTCAGACAGCGTAATTTTTGCAGCGATAAACAAACCTGAGGCACAGGGAGCAGGGTCAGAATAGGAAAGCGTCCCGCGCCAGGGATGGCGCGGGCCGAGCAGTCAGGGATGACGGTTTTGCGTCTTTCCGATCTGACCCTGCTTCCTGTGCAGGCACGATCTTACCGCCAGAGGAATTTCTGTTATCAGGGACGCGTCAGCGTCCCGGATAACTTATGAAAACCATTTCCCAAACCAGCCGTTAAATTTCATCATCACGAAGTCAATCATCCGGCTGAAGAATCCGCCTTCCTGCACATCCTGCATCACCACCAGCGGGCGCTGTTCAATGGTTTTGCCGTCCAGCTGAAAATCGATCGTGCCCACCACCTGATTCTTCTTCAGCGGTGCTTCCAGCTGAGGTGTGGTCAGTTTAAAACTCGCCTTCAGGTTCTTCATCTGCCCTTTAGGGATGGTCAGCGCCGCATCTTTGGCGACGCCAAGATTGACCTGGCTGCGATCGCCGAACCAGACCCGCTGCTGAGCAAAAGGTGCATCGGCTTTAATGGGGGTTACCGTTTCAAAGAAGCGGAAGCCCCACGTCAGCAGCTTTTCACTTTCGCGGAAGCGGATCGCATCGCTGGTGGTGCCCAGCACCACGGAGATCAGGCGCATGTCACCTTCGGTCGCAGAGGCAACCAGATTGTTGCCCGCCCCGGAGGTGTGGCCGGTTTTAACGCCATCGACCTTGAGATTGGTGCTCCACAACAGACGGTTACGGTTGATCTGGCGGATATTATTGAAGGTGAACTCTTTCTCTTTGTTCAGCGCATACTCATCGGGGACATCGCGGATCAGCGCCTGCGCAATCAGGGCCATATCCCGTGCGGTGCTGTACTGCCCTTCTGCATCCAGGCCGTGAACCGTCATAAAGTGGGTGTTCTGCAGGCCCAGCGCTTTCACGTAGTTATTCATCAGGCCGATAAACGAATCCTGACTGCCCGCCACGTAATCCGCCAGCGCAATACAGGCATCGTTGCCGGACTGAATCACAATGCCTTTGTTCAGCTCATGCACCGGGATGCGGTCACCCGGCTTGAGAAACATCAGGGATGAACCGCGCAGCTTAGGATTGCCGGTCGCCCAGGCATCCTGTCCTACGGTAACCATATCATCCGGTTTAATTTTGCCCGCTTTAATCGCCTGACCCACCACGTAGCTGGTCATCATTTTGGTCAGACTGGCGGGATCGAGACGCTGATCGGCGCTGGATTCAGTTAAGACTTTACCGCTGGCGTAATCCATCAGGATCCACGCTTTTGCGTCAATGCCTGGCGCGGCGGGAGCCTGTTCAGCATAGGCGCTGATCGGGGCGATAATCAGTAATGAGGTAGCAGCGAGAAGCCGCAGGCGTGATGGGAAGCGAGTGTTTGTCATGGGCGTGGCCGGATTGTCCTTGTTAACGCGAAATTCCAGGGGCAGAAAATTCTCACTCAAACGCTAACCGTTGACGGCAGCGAAAAAAACCGCCGAATCGTAAAGTTTTTTAGAGTTTAGTCGATTTACCCTGGCACAACGGCCGCGCGCGTGCCCTTTCGCCTCGCTTCTGTCATTCCCAAAACTGCGTGAAATTCCGATTTTTCGCAGAAGAGTTAAGTCGGTCACAATTATCCGCTAACCTGAAAGCCAGTCAGCCGAGGAGACCGACCATGGACTTAGCCCTTTTTGATCTGGATGAAACACTTATTTGTGAAGACAGCACCAGCCTGTGGCTGCGCTGGCTGGTATCACAGGGGTTCGCCCCCAGCGAACTGATCGATCAGGAACAGGCACTGATGGCCCAGTACTATGCCGGCACGCTATCAATTGAAGAGTATATGAATAAAACCCTCTCACCGCTGTCGGGTATGGCTACCCTCACGGTGGAAGGCTGGGTGCGCCGCTTTATTCATCGCGACATCATGCCCCGCGTTTTTCCCGCAGCGCGGGAACGCATCGAGTGGCACCGGGCGCGCGGCGACCGCGTCATGATTATCTCTGCCAGCGGTGAGCATCTGGTGGTGCCGATTGCTCAGCAACTGGGGGCCTGCGGTGCGCTGGCGATTGGCGTTGAAATCGTGGACCAGCGTTACAGCGGCAATACCTACGGCACCATGACCTATAAAGAGGGCAAAGTGACCCGGCTGGGTGACTGGAAAGCGCTGCAGGCGGAGGAGACGTTTGACCGCACCTGGGCCTACAGCGATTCGATGAATGACCTGCCCCTGCTGGAGCAGGCCGATCACGCCCATGTCATCAACCCGGACGAAAGACTGCATCAGGAAGCGGTCAGCCGGGGATGGCAGGTTTATCACTGGGCACGCTGAATCAGCCGCGGGACGCGCCAGCGTCCTGCGCTAATCCCACTTTCAGCAGTTTGCCATTGGCCTCATCGGTCAGCACATAGAGCCAGCCATCCGGCCCCTGCCGCACATCGCGAATCCGCGCATTCTGGTCACCCAGCAGACGCTGCTCTTCCACCACTTTTTCACCGTTCACACTCAGCCGAATCAGGTTCTTCTCTTTCAGCGCGCCGATAAACAGCGAATTCTTCCACTGCGGAAAACGAGCGCTGTTGTAAAACGCCATGCCGCTGATGGCCGGAGAGACTTTCCAGTGCCAGATCGGCTGCTCGGTGCCTGCAACATGGGTACCCTTTGACTCCGGCACTTTATCGCCGCTGTAGTCAATGCCGTACGTCGCCAGCGGCCAGCCATAGTTTTTGCCACGGCTCATGATATTCACTTCATCGCCGCCGCGCGGGCCATGCTCATTTTCCCATATCATGCCGGTCCAGGGATTCAGCGCCAGCCCCTGCGGATTACGCAGGCCAAGCGCCCAGATCTCTGGCCGCGCGCCGGGCTGTTTCACAAACGGGTTATCATCCGGCACACTGCCGTCAGCATTCAGCCGCAGCAGTTTGCCCTGCAGTTTATCGAGGTCCTGCGCGGCGCTGCTGACAAAATTATCGCCGAAGGCGATCCAGAGATAGCCCTGAGTATCAAACGCCAGCCGGGTGCCGATGTTATTACCGCTGGAGAGCATCGGCGTCTGCCGGATCACCTCGCGGAAATCGCTGAGCTGGCGATTATCCCTGCTCAGTGTCCCGACACCTACCACCGCCCCCGCTTTGCCCTTGCTGTCAGCCTCGGTGTAACTGAGCCAGACACGACGGCTGCTGGCGAAGTCGGGAGCCAGCACCACATCCAGCAGGCCGCTCTGCCGCTGTGCCCAGACCTCTGGCACGCCCTGAATCGGCTGCGACAGGCCGCTCTCCGGGTTCCAGCTGCGCAGCTGCCCGCTCCGTTCGGTTATCAGCAGCGTTTTGTTGTCGGGCAGAAAGGCAACCGACCATGGATGTTGTAACTTATCCTGTAACACCTCAACCTGCAGGTTAGCGGCAAACAGCGGCGGGACTGAGAGCAGCGAACCGGTCAGCAGCAGAACGGTTGAAAAACGGGACATAGAGTTCTCCTCATGGGATAGCGTGCCTTAAGCGTAGTCAGCCCGCGCGCAGTGAACCTGAGGATTTACAAAAGATTAAACAGGAAAACCCGCCGCAGGACGCAGCGGGTGAGAGGCATTACTCGAAGCAGGTGTCCGGATTCTCAGACAGGGTGATGAACTGCTTGCCACCCTGGGTCAGCGCCATAATGGTGCCGCTTTCGATATCGTAAACCCAGCCATGCAGACGCAGTTTGCCGTTACGCAGCGCGACGGAAACCGAAGGGTGGGTTTTCATGTTGTTCAGCTGCGCGATCACGTTCTCTTTAACCATCTCATTCAGCTTCTTCTCCGGTGAGTCATACTCACGCTGCTCGACCACCGCTTTTGCCGCATCGGCATAGCGCAGCCAGTGCTCTACTGCGGGCATGGTGTCCATGCAGGCGCAGGAAGCAATGGCGTTCATGGCACCACAGTTGGAGTGACCGCAGATGATGATGTCGGAAACGCCCAGCGCGACCACGGCATATTCGATTGTCGCGGACACACCGCCAGGCTCCGGGCCAAATGAGGGAACGATGTTGCCCGCGTTGCGGATAACGAATAGCTCTCCTGGCTCCTGCTGCGTCACCAGCTCAGGCACCAGACGGCTGTCTGAACAGGAGATGAACAGGGCTTTCGGATTTTGATTTGACGCCAGGCTTTTGAAAAGATCCTTCCTTTCAGGAAACACATTCTGCTGGAAATTCAGAAATCCTTTGATGATCTCTTTCATTATTTAGCTCTCACATTATCCATTTCATTACCTGAGGGGCATAGCCCCCTCAGTGGGGTTAGCGGGTTTATTATTAATGAAAACAAGTGAATATCAACCCGCGTTTTTCATTCACTGTTCAGCCGGGGTTACGGACAGCGCTTCGCTTATCCGCCAGATAGCGGTCAAGGCGGCGATTTCTTTTTATAGCACGGTGAGTTACCACGACGCGCCCGTTTTTCTCTGAGCCTGATGCGGGTCTGCAAAGCGAACAGGCTTTTACGCGTTTTTTCACTACTTTACGTCGTGCGCCAGGCTGAAATCGTTTTCAGTCATTCACGCTCAGCGGACGCATCGCATCCGGCGGATTGCTGCGCCGTGCGCGTCATCCGCCGGGTGCAGTCAGCCAGCAGGGTTTTGACGGGAAGAAGCAGGAAAGATGAAGTAGCGCGGAAATAGGAGGCACTGCGGCGTGAAATGAATTTCGCCTCCCCGGCGCTGCAGACGCGCCGGACAGAAAAACGGTCATGCTGGTTCAGCGCTCAGCCATAAAGTTGCTGATGCGCCTTTTTCCGTTGCAGATAGTCCTCATCGGCCCGGAGACGGTCCCAGTAAGCTTTGAAAATGGCCGCCGCCGCGGCTTTTTCTTCGTTGACGCCACGCGGCAGCTCCTTGCCTTCCGCGTCATATTTTCGTCCGCCCTTGTGATTGCTGTAGCGGCGGGCACGGGTATAGCCCATCTGGATAAACTTGCGCGCCATATCCATGCCGACAAAATCATCCTGACGCCGGTAATCTTCAAACAGCGCCATGATCTTTTCTGCCGACTCTTCAGCAATGGGAACGGTGCGAAATCGCCAGTGAGGCAGTATTTCGCTCTTATAAGGCTCGACCATCAGCACACCCTGCTCCCCGCGGCCGACCTGATATCGCTCAGGGTGCTTACGGAAGTCGATAGTGCTGAAGTCCTGATCATAATCGAAAGGTTTCATGTCTTTAGTTTAGGATCAAGTGCGTCGCGCAGCCCGTCTCCGAGTAAATTAAATGCCAGAACAGTGAAGAAGATCGCCAGACTGGGGAAAATCGCCACGTGCGGCGCGATAACCATGTCGGCGCGCGCCTCGTTCAGCATGGCGCCCCACTCCGGCGTGGGCGGTTGTGCCCCTAAACCCAGAAAGGAGAGACTGGCAGCGGTGATGATGGAGGTGCCGACGCGCATGGTAAAATAGACCACAATCGGTGAGACCGTCCCCGGCAGGATATGTCGCATCAGAATGGTCCAGTCAGAGGCGCCGATGCTGCGCGCTGACTCAATAAAGGTCTGATGCTTGAGTACCAGCGTATTGCCGCGCACCAGGCGGGCAAAAGCCGGGATGCTGAAGATGGCTACCGCCACAATCACATTGCTCATGCCGCTGCCCATAATGGCGACGACCGCTATCGCCAGCAGAATGCCGGGAAAGGCAAACAGCACATCACAGATGCGCATGATGATGCGGTCCCACCACCCTTCATAATATCCCGCCAGCAGGCCAGAGAGGGTGCCAATCAGCGCGCCGATCAACACAGAGAAGAAGCCGGCAATCAGGGAAATACGCGTGCCGACCAGTACCCGGCTGAAGATGTCGCGCCCCAGCGAGTCCACACCAAACAGGTGCATCAGTGACGGCCCCTCATTGAGCCGGTCATAATCGAAATAGTTCTCCGCATCGAACGGCGCAACCCACGGTGCGATAAATGCCAGTACAATCAGCATCAGCACAAACAGGCCCGCCAGCAGCGCCACCGGCTGCCGTCTGAAACGCCGCCAGAACTCACGCCACGGCGTCCGCACCCGATTCTCCGCGAGCAGCGGCATGCTTTTCAGTGCCGCTTCGCGTCGCCAGTTTTTCATCGCGACTCCTTAAAGCGAATAGCGGGATTGATAACCGCATAGAGCATGTCGGTAAACAGATTGATCAGAATAAACTCCAGTGAAAACAGCAGGACCTCTGCCTGAATCACCGGGTAGTCGCGCATCGTCACAGAATCGACCAGCAGACGTCCCAGGCCAGGCCAGTTGAAAACCACTTCAACCACAATCGAGCCGCCCAGCAGAAAACCGAACTGCAGGCCCATCATGGTCACGACCGGGATCATGGCATTGCGCAGGCCATGTTTGACCACCACCAGCGACTCGCGTACCCCTTTGGCCCGCGCCGTCCGCATGTAGTCTTCCTGCATGACCTCGACAAAGGAGGCGCGGGTAAAACGGGCCATCACCGCCGCGACCGCGGCACCTAAGGTGATCGAAGGCAGGATGTAGTGTTTCCAGCTCTCTGCACCTACCGTCGGCAGCCATCCCAGCTCAACCGAGAAGACCTGCATCAGCAGCATGCCGAGTGCAAAGGCGGGGAACGAAATGCCCGACACCGCCAGCGTCATCCCCAGCCGATCGGGCCAGCGGTTGCGCCAGACGGCAGAGACAAGGCCAATCGCCATGCCAAAAATCACCGCCCAGACCATGCTGACCAGCGTCAGCCAGAGGGTCGGCATAAAACGCGTGGCGATCTCTTCAGCGACCGGCCGTTTCGACACCATCGACTGGCCAAAATCGCCCTGCAGCGCATTCAGTAAAAAGTGCCAGAACTGCTGCGGCAGCGGCAGATCCAGCCCCAGCTCCTGGCGCACCAGCGCCACCACGGAGGCATCCGCTTCCGGCCCGGCGATCAGGCGTGCGGGATCGCCCGGCAGCAGGTGCACAAACAGGAACACCAGCACCGCCACAATCAGCAGCGTCGGGATCAGCCCGAAAAGTCGTTTAATGAAATAGTTAAACATGCAACATCCTGCAGCTGCGGCCAGCCCGCGGGCTGGCCGGCTCCGTTACTTCAGAGTCGCCTCATCAAAATTGAATGAGGTATCGGGCATCACATAAAAACCGCTGAGGTTTTTGCTGTTAGCAGAGACCAGCTGCTCAACCACCAGCGGGATCCACGGGTGATCCTGCCAGATGGTATCCTGCGCATTTTTGTAAAGGCGCGCTTTCTCAGTACGGTCGGTGGTTTTCAGCGCATCGGCCAGATCTTTATCGACCTTTGGATTGCTGTAAAACGCGGTGTTGAAGATGGCCGGTGGCCAGGCTGCGGTGGCGAACAGCGGCGTCAGCGCCCAGTCTGCTTCGGCGGTTGAGGCGGACCAGCCGGTATAGAACATCCGCACGCCGCTCTCTTTCTGCCCTTTGCCCTCCACTTCCGCCGCACGCTGACCGGCATCCATCGCCGTGACCTTAACCTTCACGCCCACCTGTGCCAGCTGCTGCTGGGTGAACTGCAGCACCTTCTGCGCAGTACTGTGGTTGTGCGACGACCAGAGCGTGGTCTCAAAACCGTTCGGATAGCCCGCCTCTTTCAGCAGCGCTCTGGCTTTAGCCGGGTCGTAGCTTATCGCCGGATAGCTCTGTGCAAAGTCGATGGAGGGCGGCACAACGCCGGTCGCTGGCGTCGCATATCCGGAGAACGCCACTTTCGCCAGCGCCTGACGATTGATGGCGTATTCCAGCGCCTCGCGCACTTTCGGGTTATCGAACGGCTTCTGAGTCACGTTGAGGCTGATGTAACGCTGCATGATGGATGGCGTGGTCACCACATCCAGCTTGCTGTTCTGCTCCAGCCGCTTCGCCTGCTCATAAGGCACCGGGAAAGCGAAGTTCGCCTCACCGGTCTGGAGCATCGCCGCACGGGTGTTGTTATCCACCACCGGACGCCAGGTGATGCTGTCCAGCTTCGGATAGCCCGGCTTCCAGTAGCCATCCCACTTCTTCACCTTCACAAAGTCAGTCTGATTCCAGGTTTCAAACAGAAACGGACCGGTCCCGACCGGATGGAAACCGATCTCTTTGCCATATTTTTTCAGCGCAGTGGGCGAAATCATTGCCGCCGCCGGGTGCGCCAGGATGTTGATAAAGGCGGAGAACGGCTCCTTCAGCGTCACTTTAACCGTGGTCGGATCCACCACTTCGGTACTGGCGATATGTTTAAACAGGTTGTAGCGCTTGAGGTGATTATCGGGATTGCTGGCGCGATCGAGGTTGACCTTCACGGCTTCGGCATTGAAGTCCGTGCCGTCCTGGAATTTGATGCCGGAACGCAGCTTAATGGTGTAGGTCAGTCCGTCCGGGCTGGCCTGATAGCTTTCCGCCAGCACGTTGGTCAGCTTCATCGCTTTATCAAAGCCGAACAGGCCCTGATAGAAAGATTTGGCGACCGCCTGCGACAGCGTGTCGTTGGCATCATAGGGGTCGAGCGTCGTGAAATTGGACGCGACGGCAATCACCGCATCCTGTGCTGCCCAGGCGGGCAGTGCCATTGCGCTGCTTAACACGCCAGCCGCCAGTAACCCTTTACGCATCGTCATCTGCATCTTGTTCTCCTGTAATCCCTGTCGGGTTGGTCGCCGGGGCGACATCGTCACTGTTCAGGTCGCACTGATAACGTGGCGCGCGACGAAATGGCCCGGAGCCACCTCCATCAGCGGCGCCACTTCAGGCTCATCCCCTAATGCATGGATCGGGCTGGGGATCTCATCGACCAGTAAGGCTCGTTCACGACGGCGGTGAGCCGGATCGGCTACCGGCACCGCCGCCATAAGTTTGCGGGTATAGGGATGCTGCGGCTGCTCAAAGACCGCCTGACGCGGCCCTATCTCGACAATCTGACCGAGATACATCACCGCCACGCGGTGGCTGATCCGCTCGACCACCGCCATATCGTGAGAAATAAAGAGAAAGGCGATGCCAAACTCGCGCTGCAGGTCGAGCATCAGATTGATAATCTGCGCCTGAACTGACACATCCAGCGCAGAGACGGACTCGTCGGCGATCACCACTTTAGGGTTCAGCGCCAGCGCACGGGCGATGCAGATTCGCTGACGCTGTCCGCCGGAAAATTCATGCGGATAGCGCTGAGCATGCTCCGGCAGCAGACCCACTTTATCCAGCAGCCAGGCGACGCGCTGCTCCGCCTCGCGTCGCGGCATCACCTTATGTACCAGCAGCGGCTCCATAATTGAAAAACCCACCGTCAGGCGCGGATCGAGTGAGGCATAAGGGTCCTGAAAGATAAACTGAATGTCGCGTCGCAGATGGGCCAGCGCGGCACCGGAAAGCGTATCTATCCGCTGTCCGTCGAAGGTCAGCGTACCGCCCTGGCTCGCCACCAGCCTGAGCAGTGAACGTCCGGTGGTGGATTTACCGCAGCCTGATTCGCCCACCAGCGCCAGTGTCTCACCGGCATAGAGGTCAAAACTGACTTTTTCGACGGCGTGAACCCGGCTTTTAACCCGATTCAGCAGCCCGCCGCGAATATCGAAGCGGGTCACCAGATCGCGCACCTGTAAAATCGGGGGCTGCCGACGGCGTACCGTATCCTGCGGCACGTCGTCGGCCGCGTCGCTGTGCAGCAGGGGAAATTTCGCGGGCAACGGCTGGCCCTGCATGGCACCGAGCTTTGGCACGGCGGCCAGTAGCGCCTGGGTGTAAGGCTGTTCCGGTGCGCTGAACAGCCGGTCGACCGGGGCTTTTTCCACCACCTCGCCGCGGTACATCACCTGAACCCGGTCAGCCATTTCAGCCACTACGCCCATATCGTGAGTGATAAAAATCACCCCCATCTGCATCTCTTTCTGCAGCACGCGGATAAGCTGCAGAATCTGCGCCTGAATCGTCACATCGAGCGCCGTGGTTGGCTCATCGGCAATCAGCAGGGCGGGTTTACAGCAGAGAGCCATTGCAATCATCACCCGCTGGCGCATCCCGCCTGACAGCTGATGTGGAAACCGGGAGAGGACATTTTGCGCATCAGGGATCCGCACCAGGTCCAGCATCCGGCGCGCTTCCGCCAGCGCGGCGGCATGACTCTGTCCCTGATGCAGACGAATCGATTCGGCGATCTGCTCGCCGACGGAGAAGACGGGATTCAGCGAGGTCATCGGCTCCTGAAAGATCATCGCCATATCGGCGCCGCGCACCCGGCGCATCTGCTGCTTTGAGGCACGCATCAGATCCAGCACCTCCCCATTGCGACGGCGGAGCAGCGCTTCGCCACTGACCTGGCCTCCCGCCTGCTCAATGAGCCGCATCAGCGCCAGAGACGTGACCGATTTGCCTGAACCTGACTCGCCCACCAGCGCCAGCGTCTCGCCGCGAAACAGATCGAGTGACAAATGGCGCACCGCGCGGGTCAGAGTCGCCTCATGCTGAAATTCTACGCTGAGATCGCGCACCGCCAGCACCTGCTCAGGGGCCAGGGTCGGATGCGTTTGCCTGTCGCTCATCTCTGCTCCTTAACTTTCGCGGTAGATAGCGACTTCCGCTGGCTCGCCCACCCGGGCGACGCCGCGGTACATTCCCTCGCTGTTAAACGGCAGGGCCACATTGCCCGCACGATCGACAGCAATCAGGCCGCCGCTGCCGCCCAGCTCCAGCACGCTGTCATGAATGACATTGACGCTGGCCTGCTGCAGCGTACGACCGGCATAGCGCATCTGTGCCGCCACGTCATAAGCGGCCAGCGTGCGCATAAAGACTTCACCGGTGCCGGTACAGGAGACCGCCACGCTGTCGTTGCTGGCATAGCAGCCCGCACCCGGCAGCGGCGAGTCGCCTACCCGTCCGGCCTGTTTATTGGTCATGCCGCCCGTTGAGGTCGCCGCAGCCAGATTGCCCTCCAGGTCCAGCGCCACCGCGCCCACCGTGCCAAACTTGCGGTCAGGGTCGAGCGGGTCGTCGTGGTGAGCCGCGCCATCATGGTCCAGCACCGCCGAATCGCTATTCAGCGCGCGCTGCAACTGTTCCCACCGTTCCGGCGTCGAGAAGTAGTCGGGGCTCACCGGCGCCAGCCCGTTCGCCACCGCGAACTGTTCAGCACCTTCACCGATGAACAGCACATGCTCGCTTTTTTCCAGCACGGCACGCGCCGCCAGAACCGGATTGCGCACCCGCGTCACGCCGGCAACGGCGCCCGCCTCCAGCGTGCGCCCATCCATGATGCAGGCATCGAGTTCATGCGTGCCCTGATGGGTAAATACCGCGCCCTTACCGGCATTAAACAGCGGACACTCTTCAAGCAGCCGCACCGCCTCCGTTACCGCATCCAGTGCGCTGCCACCCTGCGCCAGGATCTGCTGGCCCTGAGTAACAATTTCGTGCAGCGCCTGACGATATGCCTGTTCTTTTTCAGCGCTCATCGCTGAGCGCGTAATGGCACCCGCGCCGCCGTGAATGGCAATCACTGCTTTAACCATAACGCTCTGCCCTGTTGCATCCGCATGAAAAACACTGATTTAAAATGGTTTTCATCCATTTTTGATGATTTTTGACTATAGAAAGCCTGCTAAGGGTTGTAAAGCGGAAACTGTTCCTGTGGTTATAACCTTTTCTTACCACCCTATATCATTTTGGCCCTTGTCGCGGGCAAGCCCGGGGTGACACCGATGTGACTCAGCGGCCAATTGCCACCATAATAGGCAGCATCTGAATTCACCAGGCTGGACCCTTATGGAAAGTTTTACTGCAGGTTTGATCTCCCTTGAGGAGGCGCAACAAAAAATGCTCGCGCAGCTGACGCCCATCGCCGACGCTGAGAACGTGTCGCTGGCCGCGGCGGCTGGCCGCATTACGGCAAAAGCGGTGACCTCCCCTATCGCCGTACCGCCCTTTGATAACTCCGCGATGGATGGTTACGCCGTCAGGCTGGCAGATATCAGCCGCGGTGAGCCGCTGCCGGTGGCCGGTAAAGCCTTCGCTGGCGCACCCTTCAGTGGTGAGTGGCCGCAGGGCAGCGTGATCCGCATCATGACCGGTGCGCCGGTTCCCGCAGGCTGCGACGCGGTGGTGATGCAGGAGCAGACGGAAACGCGGGAGGGGGCCGTTGTGATCACCGCACCGGTGCGTCCCGGCCAGAATATCCGCCTGACCGGCGACGATATTCAGCCCGGTCATGTCGTGCTGGAAGCGGGCACGCGGCTGGGCGCGGCGGAACTGCCGCTGCTGGCTTCGCTGGGGATCGCGCAGGTCAGCGTAGTGCGAAAAGTGCGGGTGGCGATCTTCTCCACCGGTGATGAACTGCAGCCGGTGGGGGAACCGCTGGCCGAAGGCGCAATTTACGATACTAACCGTTTCGCCGTGTCGCTGATGCTGAATAAGCTCGGCTGCGACGTCATCGACTTGGGGATTATCAAAGACGATCCGGCGGCCCTGCGGGCGGCTTTCGCAGAGGCGGATCGGCAGGCGGATGTGGTGATCAGCACCGGCGGTGTCTCGGTCGGGGAAGCGGACTTTACCAAAACGATGCTGGAAGAACTGGGGGCGATCAGCTTCTGGAAGCTGGCGATCAAACCCGGCAAACCCTTTGCTTTTGGCCGCCTCAGCCACAGCTGGTTCTGCGGTTTACCGGGTAATCCGGTCTCGGCGGCTGTCACCTTTTATCAGCTGGTTCAGCCGCTGCTGGCGAAACTTACCGGCCTGCAGAAATCGGCTCTGCCACCGCGTCAGAAAGTGCGCTGCGCCTCTGCGCTCAAAAAATCACCGGGCCGGCTCGACTTCCAGCGTGGCATCCTGCGCCAGAACGCGCAGGGTGAGCTGGAGGTGCAGACCACCGGCATGCAGGGTTCCCACGTCTTCAGCTCTTTTGCGCAGGCAAACTGCTTCATAGTGCTGGAGCGGGAGCGCGGCAATGTGGAGCCTGGCGAATGGGTTGAGGTGGAACCCTTCAACGCCCTGCTGGAGGCGTAAATGCTGCCTGAATTAAGCGATGAGGAGATGCTGCGCTACAACCGGCAGATCGTCCTGCGCGGTTTCGATTTTGACGGTCAGGAGCGACTTAAAGCCAGCCATGCGCTGATCGTCGGGCTGGGCGGACTTGGCTGTGCCGCCGCGCCCTGGCTGGCGTCAGCCGGGATCGGCAGCCTGACGCTGCTTGACTTCGACACCGTGTCGCACTCTAACCTGCAACGGCAGATACTGCATCATGACGCCGATATTGGCTGTGCCAAAGTCGAATCGGCGGCACAAAGCCTGGCGGCCATCAATCCTCACTGTCAGCTGCATCCGGTCAACGGCCAGCTGGATGATACGGCACTGCTGGCGCTGATAGCCCGCCAGCAGGTGGTGCTGGACTGTACCGACAATGTTGCGGTGCGGGAGCAGCTCAACCGGCTCTGTCGCCAGCAGGGCGTCCCGCTGGTCTCCGGGGCGGCAATTCGTATGGAGGGCCAGATCAGCGTATTCAACTGGCAGCCCGGCACGCCCTGCTATCGCTGTATCAGCCGCCTGTTTGGTGAACAGACCCTGAGTTGTGTCGAAGCAGGCGTCATGGCCCCGCTGGTTGGGGTGATTGGTGCAATGCAGGCGATGGAAGCGATTAAGGTCCTGACGGCCTTTGGCACGCCGGCCACCAGCCGGTTGCTGATGTACGATGCCATGAGTGCAGAATTCCGCAGCATGAAAGTGGCGCAGGATGCGCACTGTGAAGTGTGTGGCGATGGGGCATAGGCTCCCTGAAGCTGGCTCTGGCCTCAGAGTGATTACGTCACGGCCCATTCCGGGCCAAAAAAAGGGGTGGCCTGCGCCACCCCCTTTTATCAGACGATTCCCTGACTGCGCAGGTAATCTTCATAGTTGCCGGTGAAGTCCACCACCTTGTCTGCTTTCAGCTCAATCACGCGGGTTGCCAGCGAGCTGACAAATTCACGGTCGTGCGACACAAACACCAGTGTGCCTTCATACATCTCCAGCGCCATATTGAGCGATTCAATCGACTCCATATCCAGGTGGTTAGTCGGCTCATCCATAATCAGGATGTTCGGTTTCTGCATCATCAGCTTGCCGAACAGCATGCGCCCTTTCTCACCACCGGAAAGCACCTTCGCCGGTTTCTTAATATCATCCTGTGAAAACAGCAGGCGACCCAGAATACCGCGAATCGTCTGCTCATCATCACCGGGCTGTTTCCACTGACTCATCCAGTCAAATACGGTCAGATCATTAGCAAAATCTTCGGCGTGATCCTGCGCGTAATAACCAATGCGCGCATTCTCTGACCATTTAACGCTGCCATTATCGGGCTCAAGTTGCCCTACCAGCGTCTTCAGCAGCGTCGATTTACCAATACCGTTGGCGCCAATGATCGCCAGCTTTTCGCCCACTTCCATCAGCAGATTTAAATTCTTAAACAGCGGACCGTTATCAAACCCTTTGGTTAATCCTTCCACTTCCAGGGCATTTCGGAACAACTTCTTATCCTGCTCAAAACGGATAAACGGGTTCTGACGACTGGACGCTTTCACTTCTTCCAGTTTAATTTTATCCATCTGTTTTGCGCGCGATGTCGCCTGACGCGATTTAGAGGCGTTGGCGCTGAAACGGCTGACGAACGACTGCAGGTCAGCAATCTGCGCTTTTTTCTTGGCGTTGTCAGATAACAGACGTTCACGCGCCTGGGTTGCGGCGGTCATATATTCGTCATAATTACCGGAATAGACACGCAGCTCACCATAATCCAAATCCGCCATGTGGGTGCAGACCATATTAAGGAAGTGACGGTCATGCGAAATGATAATCATAGTGCTGTCACGTTCATTCAGCACCTGCTCCAGCCAGCGAATGGTATCGATGTCCAGGTTGTTGGTCGGTTCATCGAGTAACAGAATATCAGGATTGGAAAACAGCGCCTGCGCCAGCAGCACGCGTAATTTAAAGCCCGGCGCAATTTCGCTCATCGGGCCATAATGCTGTTCAACCGGAATACCGACACCGAGTAATAACTCACCGGCACGGGATTCGGCGCTATAGCCATCCATCTCACCGTAAAGCGCCTCAAGGTCACCGACCTTATACCCCTCTTCTTCGCTCATTTCTGGCAAAGAATAAATACGGTCGCGCTCCTGCTTAACTTCCCATAATTCATGGTGCCCCATGATCACGGTGTCCAGCACGCTGAATTGTTCAAAGGCGAACTGATCCTGACGCAGCTTACCGATACGCTCGTTGGGATCGTAAGAGACGTTGCCGGCTGAAGGCACCAGATCGCCACCCAAAATCTTCATGAAGGTGGATTTTCCGCTGCCGTTCGCACCGATTAAACCGTAACGATTACCGCCGCCAAATTTAACGGAGATATTCTCGAACAGTGGCTTGCTGCCAAACTGCATGGTGATATTGCTGCTAACTAACACGGCATTGACCTTTGTGAAGAGAGTGGATGAAAAAACGGCGGCTATTATGCCAGATGTGACGCAGCGCACGCCAGCGTCGGGGATGGATTGCCGGCCGGGTGATTGATATCCCGACAGAAATAAAAAAGCCGGCAGGCCATCATGGCCCCCGGCTCCCACTTACAAGGATTGTGTCGATCAATCGATCAGGAAGCTGTCCAGGCTTTTACCGGAATCCAGCGCTTTTTTAATCGCTGCCGGGGTACGGCCCTGGCCAGTCCAGGATTTCTGCTCACCGTTTTCGTCGGTGTAAGTATATTTAGCCGGACGCGGCGCACGCTTGGTGCGTTTTTTTCCGCTTTCCAGGGCACCTAATAATTCATTAGGATCGATGCCGTCAGCCAGCAGCATTTCGCGATATTTAGAGAGCTTTTCTTCTTTTTCGCGATTCTGCGTCTCTTCTGCTTCTGCTTCTTCGCGGCGCTCAGTCACAACAACAGTTAATTTTTCCAGGATCTCTTCAAGATCGGTCAGTGGCAGTTCACGAGCCTGGGCACGTAATGTGCGAATATTGTTCAGTACCTTAAATGCGTCACTCATCACAATGTCCTTGATTAAGGGGGGTTAATAAAACTGTAGCGGCAAGATTACCTAATTCAAATAAAAAAATAAATTATTTTTACGCCCCAGATAATTCTTAAGTATTAATTATGCCGAAATATGGCTTTTAAAATCGGACCCGCCTGAGGTTTATTAACGATGAATTAACAACAAACCGGGCCTGTGTCCCTGTATTGAAAACGATTTCAGCCGGACGATACCGCCTGCAGAGGCATAACCGCATCTGCGAAAGCGTGCAGGCTCAGGCCCGTTATTTCCGGTTTATCGCCCGTGCTCTGGCGATAAAAAAAAGCCGGAAAGGCTACCTCTGTCACAATAGTTTACAGTTCATGATTAAAAATTGCCCTTCTCATCGGGCCATAACGTTAAAGAATTATCGCCCTATTCGATTTTATTATGACAGTCGCGACGTTCCCGGCATGTTTTACCGCTGCGTTTTTCAGCAGCGTCAGATTATTCGCAGAGGAGACCGTTGAACAACAGCGGTCGCGTTCTGCAGACGCTGGCGAATAGTCATGCGCGTTCTGAGTGGCATTAAAAAAGCATCCTGAAATAAACGCAGAAAGGTGATGCAGCTCAAAATCTTAAATTGAACTGATGCCAGCCACATAAATAATAACGCCCTGACCGGTGCGCAGATAATAGCCCTGCTGTCAGGCCTGTTTTATTTTCGGCCATTTTATCCTGATGAATTCCGGCAACGATTGCCGCTGATTCAATGAGTTAGATTATCGGTAAACGGAAGATGGCGGGCTGACCGCGCAGTGGAGAGGGATAAGCAGGCGGTCACGGCAGCAGCGCCGCGACCGCCTGAGAACTAATTGGCCTGGGTGGCCGGACCGAAGACGGAGTAGTGCGGCATCTCAACAGTCTGGTATGTTTCCCAGCCGCCGCCCAGTGCTTTATAGAGCGCCACCAGATCGAGTGCGCTCTGCATCCGTGCCTGGGTTGCCTGCTCCTGTGCCTGTGCCAGCTGGCGCTGTGCATCCAGCACCTCCAGGAAGGTGGAGAGCCCCTGACGGTAGCTGTCGCTGGCGAGATCAAAGGCACGCTGAAGAGCACCGGTTGTCTCATCCAGTGCGGTAACACGCTGCTGATCGGCGCGATAGCTGACCAGCGCATTCTCCACATCCTGCAGCGCCGTCAGCACCGTCTGGCGATAATCCAGTGCGGCACTCGCTTGCTGTGCCCGCGCCAGCTTCACGCTCGACACCAGCTTTCCGCCCTGGAAAATCGGAATCGATAACGAGGGGCCAAAGCTGTAGAAATGGCTGCTCCAGTTATCCAGATAGCTGACGTCCGTGTTACGCACGCCCAGCTGGCCGGTCAGCGACAGGCTCGGGAAAAGCTGCGCGACAGAGACGCCAATTTCCGCGGTCTGCGCATGCAGTGTCGCTTCAGCCTGACGAATATCAGGACGACGGCGCGCCAGCGTTGAAGGGATACCCACCTGCACAAACTGAGGCAGCGGCGGCAACGGTTTCGGCGTACTGAGTTCCGCATCCAGCGCGCCCGGCGTCTTGCCGAGCAGCACCGCCAGGCCGTTCATCGCCTGCCGCGCCTGCGACTGATACTGCGGCAGTTGCGCCTGCAGCGTGCTCAGCTGGGCCCGGGCATTCTCCACGTCGGTCAGCGGCGCCAGACCATTACGCTGCTGGCTCTGCGTCAGCTCGGTCGTCTGCTGCGCTACACTGATCTGCTGCTCCAGCGTCTGGATGGTGCTCTGCGCGCCGCGCAGCTGCAGCCAGGCGCGCGCCACTTCCGCTTCCAGTGAGACCAGCGCATCATTGCGCTGCTCAATCGCCGCCTGCTGCTGGGCAGTGGCGGCCTCAACCTGACGTCGCACTTTGCCCCACAGATCCAGTTCCCAGCTCGCATCGAAGCTGCCCTGGTAGAGATTGACCGGCTGGGTCAGGCCGTTGAGCTGACTGGCTACGTTACTGTCGAGCTGATCGGTGGCCCCATTGGCTTTCAGCAAGCCTTCCAGACCGAGCTGCTGACGCGTCACTTTGGCCGAACCGCTCAGGCTGGGTAACAGGCTACCCTGCGCCTGTGTCAGCTGTTCGCGTGCCCCGGCAATACGCAGTACCGTCTGCTGCAGGCTCAGGTTGCCTGCTATCGCCCGCTCAATCAGGCTGTCGAGCTGCGGATCGTTAAAGCTTCGCCACCAGCGGGAATTAATCGCGGCGCTTTGGGGTACGGATGCCTCCTGCGACGCCATGGCGTTAAAACTGCCCGGCACGGCCGGTTTCGGCGCCTGATAGTCAGGCCCGACGGCGCAACCCGCCAGGGCGAGAGCCAGCAGTAAACTCACGGGTTTCAGGCGATGAGAGTAAAAAACCTTCATGTTAGTGTGCTCCTGCACTGCCTTCGCTCTTAATCGGCGACAGCAGCCAGCAAAATGGAATCAAAATCAGGGCGACAATACTCAGGCCTGAGAAGACATCGATATAAGCGAGAATGCGCGCCTGCGCGATCATCTCCTGATAAAGCTGACCGGTTGCCAGCGTAACGGGATCGCCAACCGCCGAAGTAAAGTCGCGTATCGCCTGCGCCCAGTGCTGCAGCGTGATGTTGAATTGCTCGTTCAGCGGCGTCATGTTGTGCACCATGTGCGCCGAGCGAACCTGCTCGCGCTCGGTAATGGCCGCGGTCGAGAGCGAAATCCCGATCGATCCGGCCACGTTGCGGAACATGGTAAACAGCGCCGAGGCGTCCGCATTAAGTCGCTGCGGAATGGTGACAAACGCGATGGTGGTCAGCGGAACAAACAGGAAGCCCAGCCCGATCGACTGCGCGCTGCGCATCATCACCAGCGTGGCAAAATCGACATTCGGTGCCAGGGTGGCGGAGTAGAAAAACGCTACCGCCAGACAGCTGAAGCCAAAGGCGATGATGTAACGCGTCTGAACAATCGGCATCAGCTTCAGCACCAGCGGAATCGTCAGCACGATCAGCACCGCACCGGGCGACAGCACCAGACCTGACCAGGTGGCGGTGTAACCCAGGTCCTGCTGCGCCAGCTGAGGCAGCACGACAGAGCTGCCATAGAGGATCATCGCCATACCCGCCATCAGCAAGCCCGCCACCCAGAAGTTGCGATCCTTCATCACCAGGATATCGACCACCGGTTTGCGGGCATACATCAGCCAGTAGACGGCTCCGACGATGCCGACCAGCGCCAGAATAGCGAACAGCACGATAAAGTGAGAGGCGAACCAGTCCTCATCTTCCCCGCGATCCAGCATCACCTGCAGGCAACCCAGCCCCAGGGTAATCAGGCTGATACCGATGTAATCGATCTTAAGTTTGCCTTTGGCCCATTTGCGCTCCCACGGTGGATCTTCCAGCAGCTGATAGATTGCCAGCACGGTCAGCACCCCGACCGGGATGTTGATAAAGAACACCCAGCGCCAGCTGTAGTTATCCGTAATCCAGCCACCCAGCGTCGGGCCAATCACCGGCGCAACGATGATGGCGATAGAGGAGAGACCAAAGGCTTTGCCGCGATCTTCCGCTTTAAAGTAGTCGAGCAGCACAGACTGCTGAACCGGCTGTAAGCCGCCGCCGAAAAAGCCCTGCAGGACGCGGAACAGAATGATCTGCCACAGTTCGGTGGCGATACCGCACAGGAACGAACAGATGGTAAACATCACGATGCAGATCAGGAAAAACTGTTTACGACCAAACAGACGGCTGAAGAATGCAGAGATAGGCAGCACGATGCCGTTCGCCACCAGATAGGAGGTCAGCACCCAGGTTGACTCATCGTAACTGGAGGAGAGTGAACCGGCGATATGCGGCAGCGCCACGTTGACGATGGTGGTGTCGAGGATCTCCATAAACACCGCCAGCGTCACCGTGATCGCCACTAACCACGGATTGCTGGCAGGTTTCCAGCTCTGCGCCGTACTCATTCCACCGTCACCTTGGGTTCAACAGAGAGACCCAGTGGCAATGGATGGTTGGGATCGAGCCCTTTATCAATCACGATTTTAACCGGCACGCGCTGCACGATTTTCACGTAGTTGCCGGTGGCGTTTTCTGACGGGAAGGTCGAAAAGCGTGAACCGGAGCCCATCTGAATGCTGTCGACATGCCCTTCCAGCTTCATATCCGGCCAGGCATCGACGCTGATTTCAACTTTATCGCCCGGATTCATGCGCTCAAGCTGAGACTCTTTAAAGTTTGCGGTGATCCAGATGTCCGGTGAGACCAGCGAGAACAGCGAAGAACCAGCCTGCACCAGGGTACCCAGCTGAACATTGCGCTTGGTGATGAAGCCATCATAGGGCGCACGAACCTGGGTATAGGAGAGATTAAGGTCAGCCGTGCTGAGCTGCGCTTTTGCCTGCTCAACCTGCTGCTGACGCGCTTCAACATTGGTTTCCTGCTGACGAATCTGCAGGGCAACCTGTGACGCGACTTCAACCTGCGCTTTAGCGCTCTGTAACTGCGCCTGCGCCGAGCGTAACTGCGCCGAGGCGCTGTCGATATTGCGCTGACTGGTGGCACGCGGATCGACGCCGCGCTGGCGACGATAATCGGCCTGGGCGTTCAGCAGGTTGGCTTCCGCTTTCGCCTGGTCCGCCAGCGCCTGATCGCGCTGAGCCGGATACTGAACCCGGGACAGGGCCAGCTGCGCCTGCGCCTGATGAAGCTGCGCGACAGCTAAGCCGAGCTGCGCCTGCGCCTGTTCACGCTGGGCACGGTTGTCGCTGGGGTCGATTTCCACCAGCAGATCACCCTTCTTCACCCGCTGGTTATCGTTTACCAGCAGCTTCACCACATAACCGGACGCTTTCGGCGCAATGGTCACCGCATCGCCTTCGGTAAAGGCGTCGTCGGTGGTTTCAATATTGCGGGTCGTAAACCAGAACCAGAATCCAACGATCAGCATGATCACTACCACGACCGCCAGAATAATCAGCGGCTTTTTACCGGGGCGTTTGCGTTCTGGCTGCTGGTCGTTGTCCTTGTTTTCATCTGACTGACGGTTTTTATCCGTCGCGTTATCGGCATCCTGCTGGTGTTGATCGTGTTGGTTGTTCTCGCTCATAGTTCCCATCACTGGCTAAGGCCCTGATTCCGGGCATAAAGGTCTAGTTAACCTTATATCGGAACCTGACAAAATCCAGCGCAACTTTACGAAACTTGAGAAATGGCGCACGTCCTGCCACCTGATGAGGGTGGCAGGCCGGGTGGGACTAATTGAGCAGCCGCAGCAGCAGCCAGCCGCTGGCCATCGACCAGGCGAGCAGAGGGAGTGAAAACAGGTGGAAACGCCACCAGACGGCCCGATCTTTTGCCATACGCAGCGCAATCAGGTTGGCCAGAGAACCCGGCAGCAGGCCGAATCCACCGATGTTTACCGCCCAGGCGAGCACATCCGTGGGTGGCACCTTTTGCAGCAGCAGAATCGTCGCCGGCACATTACTGATGACCTGTGACAGCCCGATAGCCAGCAGATAGAGCTGTCCATGACCGAAGTGGGAAACCGCATCAAAGTGCGCCTGCATCACCGGCAGACGCGTCAGCAGGAAGACATCAATGAACATGGCGATAAACACCGCCAGCAGGCTCCAGTCAATGCGCAGCAGCACCGGGCGCGCCATGACCAGGAAAGTGGCGAGAATCAGCAGCAGCACCCAGCCGGTGATTTCCAGCTCCAGGCCAGCGATAAACAGCAGGTAGAGCACCACACTGACAATAAACAGCGGTTTCTGCCACTCAGGCTGTTCAGGATTGTCATGCTTATCAATCGACCGCTTTGGAAAGCTGAACCAGGTCAGGATCATCAGGCTCAGCAGCAGCCATGCCGCCAGCGGCAGCATCTGCACAATAAACGCGACAACGCTGAGCTTGCCGTGACTCCATAACAGAATATTCTGCGGGTTGCCGACCGGCGTCAGCAGCGATCCGGCATTCACCGCCAGCGCTTCAAAGATGATTAGACGCGAGATGGGCAGATGAGAGAATTTGCGCAGAGTCAGGGTCAGCGGCACCAGAATAAACAGCGCCACATCATTGGTCAGAAAGGTCGAGAGCAGCGCAGCAGCCAGCACCATAAACAGCGCCAGCGCGCGTTCATGCCGGAAACGCGCAATCAGCCGTCCCCCCAGCACATCAAAATAGCCGCTGGTTTCCAGCCCTTTGGTCAGGATCAGCAAACCGGTCAGCGTGATGATGGTGTGCCAGTCTACGGCACCTGGCAGATCGCCCCAGCGGAAATCCGCCAGAAAAGCCAGAACCACACCCAACACGATTAATAAATGCAAAATAGAGTCGTGCAAAAAAGATCGAAGCAGTTGAGGCATGATGAGGGTACGCCTTAGCGTTAACGGGTTTCGGAGAACTTCTTAAACACAGCCAGAGTTTCATCACTGACGTGATGCTCAATCCCTTCTGAATCACGTCGGGCAGTTTCAGGACTGATGCCTAACGCCAGCAGAAAACTTTCAACAATATGATGACGGGCACGACTCTCTTCGGCCAGCTTCTCCCCTTCGCTGGTCAGAAAGACCCCGCGATAAGGGACCTGCTCGACCAGTCCGGCACTGCCCAGTCGTTTCAGCATTTTTGCCACGGTCGGCTGTGACACACCCAGGCGGGCTGCCATGTCGACCTGACGTGCTTCGCCAAATTCACCAATTAAATCAGAGATTAGCTCAACGTAGTCATCAATTAACTCCCGACGATGCGCTTCACGCACCTGCCGAAAACCTTCGACATGCTCTTCAATATCTTTCAGTGGTCCTTTTGGCGCAGAAACCACGCTTTTAGCACGACGACTCATTCAGCTTCCTCATTATTATTTCCCGTACGGGCACTGCTGTACGGATTTAGCTGCGCTTATTGTAAACCAGCCGCAAAGAAGCTCAAATTTTTCCTCGTTAGCCTTGGCTAAAGGATATAGCCAGTGCTATATTTGTTGATAATGTAAGCAGCACACAGAGGATCCTTTGCGATCCTGGGTGGATCCGGTGATGACGTATCTCACCTCAGGCTGCTGACAACCGCGTCGACAATGATTGGGAGGTGATTCTATGAGCACCCTGAAATGTTGCTTAGATTGCAGCAAATGCTTCCAGGCTGAGAAGAGAACAACCACGGAGATGAAATCCTGGCTGTGCCTGCTGACGCGTTCCCCCTTCACGCTGCGTCTGATGTTGATTGAGAAACTGCTGGGCCACAAACCTGCCGATCGTCGCTGTCAGAAGCTTATCTGGCGCGGCTGACCCCTTTTCAGCGCCTCTCAGCCCGGGAGGCGCTCTCCCCTTCTGCTTATTTTCTTTTCTCTTATTTCGCCTGACACTTCGCGCGCTCAACGGGCATCACGCTGCCGGCTATGTGAGGGCACAAAGATTGTCAGTGGGGGAAGAGAAAGGCGGGAGCCTGCATGGCGGGGAGAACATCAGCACAATAAAAAACGGCCCCATGAGGGGCCGTTTTTTGGCGGGTCAGCTAAGCTAAACTTAGAAGCTGTAACCTACGCCAGCGATCCAGGTACCCACGTCCACATTGCGGATGCGGCTCTGCTCGTAGCCAACGTCCAGCGCGACGTCCTGAATTGGGTTAAACTGCAGACCAGCACCGTAAGAGAAACCTACGTCGCTTGAATCAGTTTTAGCGCGTGAAGAAGTATCGTTCTGCTGGAATTTACCGTAGCCGATACCTACAACACCGTAGATGCTCGCCCAGTCGTTCAGACGGTAAGCAGGACCACCGGTCACACCGTAGTACTGGCCTTTGTTGTAAACGCCAGCTTCAGTGCGGTCTTTTTCGGTGTAGGTGAATGAACCGATCCAACCCAGTGGGTTAGAACCGTCTTCATAGCGGTATTTCAGGTTGAAGCCGTTAGCTTTGTTAGCCACGCCCTGATAGTCGCTCTGCGCGTAACCACCAGTTACGGTGCTCTGTGCCATTGCTGAACCTGCAGATACTGCCAGTACACAGGCTAATGCTGAAAGACATGCAATTTTTTTCATAACCACCTCAAATGTGAAAATACTTCTCTCCTGACAACGCTGAAAATATAACAAAAAATAGCGAGAAACTCTGCCCGGATTTTGTTGTCTAACAGAAAGTTTGGTGTAACAGGACGTTAATGCGACATCCTATGTCATTCATTTTTCTTATAAAATCCGTCATCTTCCTGCAACAATCATTTTGTGCTGAATTCCCTCTTTAAGTTAAATCCTAAAAAATCCTGACATTTCTTTACCAAAATGGCACTGAATTCGGGCAAAAACTGCGCAACCCGTTCGCATTTAAAACGCAAATTCGTGATTTTTTAGCCGCTCTTTCCTTTACACTGGTCGACTGATTTCGTTGATGACCAGGAAAAGTGAACAGGATGTCTGCCTCTCCCGCTGCTAAAAACCTTACCCCGATTTTATTGCCGGTCGCCGTACTGCTGATTGCGATGCTGTCGCTTCAGGGCGGTGCATCCCTGGCGAAGTCACTGTTTCCTGCCGTTGGGGCGACCGGCATCACCGCCCTGCGCCTGGGATTTGGCACACTGATACTCTGCATAATTTTCAAACCGTGGCGTTTACGCTTCAGCCGCGAGCAGCGTCTTCCCCTTCTGATGTATGGCCTGGCGCTGGGCACAATGAATTTCACGTTCTATCTGGCCATCCGGACGGTGCCGCTGGGTGTGGCGGTGGGTCTGGAGTTCACCGGCCCGCTGGCGCTGGCGCTGTTTGGTTCGCGCCGGCCGCTCGATTTTGTCTGGGTGGTGCTGGCCGTGATTGGCCTGTGGTTCCTGCTGCCGTTTGGCACAGGCATGACCGCCATTGACCCCGTGGGGGCCGCGCTGGCTGTCGCTGCCGGAGCCTGCTGGGCGATCTATATCCTGGCCGGACAACGGGCAGGCGCCGAGCATGGCCCTGCTACCGTGGCAATCGGCTCGCTGATCGCCTCGGTTATTTTTGTGCCACTGGGACTGACCTTTGCCGAGAGTGGCATCTGGAACTGGGCGGTTATGCCCATCGCGCTGCTGGTCGCCCTGCTCTCCAGCGCCATCCCCTACTCGCTGGAGATGGTCGCACTGACCCGCTTACCGGCGCGCATCTTCGGCACCTTGATGAGTCTTGAGCCGGCGATGGCTGCCTTTTCAGGTATGCTCTTTCTGGGGGAAACGCTGAGTGCACTGCAGTGGCTGGCGCTGCTGGCTATCATCGTCGCGTCGGCAGGATCAACGCTGACGATGCGGCCGAAAAAGAGCCAGCTGAACAACGTGGAATTATCCGGCGACACTCAGAAATAAGCGCGGCCTGCCCGCTGTTATGGCGGGCTAAATAACAATCATGCTCAACATGAGAATTATTCTTAACCGATTCATTCCTTTGCACTTTCTATTTTGAAACAGTCACTTACCGGTTATTTACAAAATAATTTAACTTACTGATTCATAATAAAATTTTCTTTATTTTATATTTTAACATAGTAGTAACCTTACTGAACCCGCGCGGCACCGGACAAAGAGAGATACTATTTCATCCATTGATAAAGTCGTTTCTGCAAAGTTAAAAAGCGCTGCTATACTTATCCGGTACTTGATTAGGACAACCATCAAAGAGAGGACTGAAACGATGAGTACCGCTAAATTGGTTAAAACTAAATCTTCTGATCTGATTTACACCCGCAATGACGTAGCCGAAGACGAAAAGAAAGCCACCATCGAGGTGCTGAATCGTCTGGTCGTCGAGTTTATCGACCTGTCATTGATCACTAAGCAGGCGCACTGGAACATGCGCGGTGCTAACTTTATCGGTGTACATGAGATGCTGGATGGTTTCCGCACCGCGATTACCGATCACCAGGATACGATTGCTGAACGTGTTGTGCAGCTGGGCGGCGTGGCACTGGGCACCGCACAAGTCGTGAACGACAAAACCCCGCTGAAAAGCTATCCGCTGAACATCCATAGCGTGCAGGATCATCTGAAAGCACTGGCCGATCGTTATGCCATCGTTGCTAACGATACCCGTAAAGCGATTACCGAAGTGAAAGATGAAGATACTGCTGACATCTTCACCGCGGCCTCTCGCGACCTGGACAAGTTCCTGTGGTTCATCGAAGCCAACATTGAATAAGACTTAATGCAGTGACTGTGCAGTCAATCAGGCGGGGAAACCCGCCTTTTTTACGTCTGTATAACCCCGTTTTATGACCCTGTTAACAGTTCTTCTCTTCTTCGCTTCAAAGCTTCAACAACTGAGGCACACTACCGCTTGCACCAAAATCGCCACCTGCACCACAATAGAGCACCAAAATGGTGCAAATGCAGAATAACCTGCAAAATCGCTTCAGCTGTGATATTTAACTCACTGATTTCGCGTATCTTGCAAAGTTGGCATAATTTTTTCATATGACAAGCCGAAAACGCAGGTCCTGCCGCCTGAGTGTAAAAAGGAAAAAATGATGAAGTCACTGTTAAAAGTTTCTGTGGCCGCGCTGGCGCTGGCCTTCTCCCTCTCTTCCACCGCAGCAGAAAAGAAGCTGGTCGTCGCGACCGATACCGCCTTTGTTCCGTTTGAATTCAAACAGGGTGACAAATATGTCGGCTTTGATGTGGATCTGTGGGATGCGATTGCCAAAGAACTGAAGCTCGATTACACCCTGAAGCCGATGGATTTCAGCGGCATCATCCCTGCCCTGCAGACACGCAATGTCGATCTGGCGCTGGCGGGTATCACCATTACTGAAGAGCGTAAGAAGGCGATTGAGTTTTCTGACGGCTACTACAAAAGCGGTTTGCAGGTGATGGTGCGTAACAATGAAAACAACATCAAAGGCATCAGCGATCTGAATGGCAAAGTGGTCGCCGTCAAAAGCGGCACCGGCTCTGTAGAGTATGCGAAAGCCAACATCAAAGCGAAAGATCTGCGTCAGTTCCCGAACATCGACAGCGCCTACATGGAGCTGGGCACCAACCGTGCTGACGCCGTGCTGCATGACACGCCAAACATCCTTTACTTCATTCACACCGCCGGTAAAGGCCGCTTTAAAGCGGTGGGCGATTCAATCGAAGCGCAGCAGTATGGTATTGCCTTCCCGAAAGGCAGCGACGATTTACGCGAGAAAGTCAACGGCGCGCTGAAAACCCTGAAAGAGAACGGCACCTACAATCAGCTTTATAAAAAATGGTTCGGCACTGAACCAAAATAATAATTTGTCCGTGAATTAATTTGAGCAGGGAAACTTTTCCCTGCTTTTTTCCATCGCAACATATCTGGAGTGACACCATGGAGTTTGACTGGAGCGTCATCTGGCCCGCCATGCCAGCGCTGCTCGAAGGCGCTAAACTGACCTTAATTATCTCAATCATCGGCCTGTGTGGCGGTCTGCTTATCGGTCTGGTGGCCGGTTTTGCCCGTGCTTACGGCGGCTGGATCACCAATAACATCGCGCTGGTGTTTATCGAAATCATCCGCGGTACGCCTATCGTGGTGCAGGTGATGTTCATCTACTTTGCCCTGCCAATGGCGTTTCCCGACCTGCGAATCGATCCCTTCAGTGCGGCGGTCGTAACCATCATGATTAACTCCGGCGCTTACATTGCCGAGATCACCCGTGGTGCCGTGCTGTCAATCAACAAAGGCTTCCGCGAAGCGGGTCTGGCACTGGGACTGTCGGGCCGTGAAACGCTGCGCTACGTGATTATGCCGCTGGCGCTGCGCCGTATGCTGCCGCCGCTGGGTAACCAGTGGATTGTCAGCATTAAAGATACGTCGCTGTTTATTGTTATCGGTGTGGCTGAACTGACGCGTCAGGGTCAGGAGATTATTGCCGGTAACTTCCGCGCTCTGGAAATCTGGAGCGCCGTCGCGATCATCTATCTGGTGATTACGCTGGTGCTGAGCTTTGTGCTGCGCCGCATTGAGAAAAGGGTGAAAATCCTGTGATTGAATTTAAAGATGTCTCCAAGCATTTTGGTCAGACCCAGGTGCTGCACAACATTGACCTGAAAATTAACCAGGGCGAAGTGGTGGTCATTATCGGTCCTTCCGGTTCCGGTAAATCAACCCTGCTGCGCTGCATTAACAAGCTGGAAGAGATCACCAGCGGCGAGCTGATTGTGGATGGTCTGCGCGTCAACGATCCCAAAGTCGATGACCGCCTGATTCGTCAGGAAGCAGGCATGGTGTTTCAGCAGTTTCATCTGTTCCCGCAGATGAGCGCGCTGGACAACGTGGCGTTCGGTCCGATCCGGGTGCGCGGTGCCAGCAAAGAGTCGGCACGCCAGCTGGCGCGCGAGCTGCTGGGCAAAGTGGGCCTCGCCGAGCGTGCGCATCACTTCCCGTCTGAGCTTTCCGGCGGTCAGCAGCAGCGCGTCGCGATTGCCCGTGCGCTGGCGGTGAAGCCGAAGATGATGCTGTTTGATGAGCCGACCTCCGCGCTTGACCCGGAGCTGCGTCACGAAGTGCTGAAGGTGATGCAGGACCTGGCGGAAGAAGGCATGACGATGGTGATTGTGACCCACGAAGTCGGCTTCGCTCAGAAGGTGGCCTCACGTCTGATCTTTATCGACAAAGGCCGGATTGCGGAAGATGGCGATCCCGACAGCCTGATCAGCAATCCCCCGAGTGAGCGTCTGCGCGAATTTCTGCAGCACGTCTCCTGATCACAACGGGCCGCTTAGCGGCCCGTTTTTATTGTTGGCAAAGTCTGCCCTGCCCAGCTGTGAGACCGACCCTGCGAAGGGAACACGGGCAGATCGGAAAGTCGCTTAAACCATCCCTGGTCGCTCGGCCCGCGCCGTCCATGGCGCGGGACGCTTTCCTCCTCTGCCCGTGTTCCCTGCGCTATTAGCTAATGTGTTGCTGCAAGAGCAACCCCGATTGGGTTTGTCAGCAGTCTGAAACGGCCGCATCGCAGCACGTCCTTTTTTCTCAGCAGATAGATTCCTGCTACCTGCGTAATGAGATGCCTCAGTTCCCCAGGCGACTCAGCAGTTTGCTGCGCTGGACAGCAGGCATAAAACTCCACGCCAGGAAGCGGCTCTGCTTCTGACCCTGCGCCATATTGACCACCCGCACCTCAGCCACGTCGAGCGCCTGCAGCTGTTTTTCCAGCGCAGGCAGATTCTCTTTGCGCGATACCAGTGAGGTAAACCAGCCGATCTGACGACCAAAGGCCACGCTCTCGGCGATCATCCTGCCGATAAAGGCTTTTTCACCGCCGGGATACCACAGCTCATTATGCTGACCGCCAAAGTTGAGCGGCGCCGCTTTATCGAGTCCGAGATTGCGCGATTTACGTTGCGACCCCGCCGCGGCCTCCTCCGCCGAGGCGTGGAAAGGCGGGTTACACATGACAGCACTGAAAAATTCGTTTTTGCTGATCACGCCCGCCAGCACCGCGTCGCTGTTTTTCTGACGACGCAGACGGATCTGGCGCGTCAGGCGCGGATTCGCGGCCAGGATGCGGTTGGCCGCTTTGAGTGCAACCTCGTTGATTTCGGTGCCGGTAAAGCGCCAGCCATATTCCGCCGCGCCAATCAGGGGATAGATACAGTTTGCGCCGCAGCCCACATCCAGGACGTCCGCTGCGGGGATTACGCCGCTGTTATCCAGCGCCAGCAAATCCGCAAGGTAGTGCAGATAGTCGGCTCGTCCCGGCACCGGCGGACAGAGTGAGCCGGGGGCCAGCTGCCAGTCGATATCATAAAACAGTTTGATCAGCGCCTGATTCAGCAGCATCACCGCCTCGGGGTCCGCAAAATCCACCGACTGCACACCATACCCGTTGGGCCGGACTTTGGCCGCCAGCGGCGGATGCGCGGCGGTTAACGCGGCAAAATCGTACTCGCCCTGATGGCGATTGCGGGCGTGGAAAGGCGAGGTGCTGGCTGACTTTTTCATACGTTCTCTCAGTTATTCAGGCGCGCGTACAATACGCTGTAGGCGAGTGAAAATAAACCCGCACCATCCGCTTACCGCTTTCCGATTCGACAGGCCATGCTGTCGCGCTAAGATTAATCATTATTCCCCGTTGGAGAGGTTATGAGCCAGAAACGCTATTCTTATCAACCCCGTGCCGGTCACGGTCTGCCGCACGATCCGCTGAATGCCATTATCGGCCCGCGCCCGATCGGCTGGATTAGCTCAGTCAGCGCCAGCGGCCAGCGCAATCTGGCACCCTACAGCTTCTTTAACTGCTTCAGCTATCATCCGCCGATTATCGGTTTTGCCAGCAGCGGCTGGAAAGACAGCGTCCGCAATATTGCTGAGACCAGAGAGTTTGTGTGGAACCTGGCGACCCGCCCGCTGGCGGAAGCGATGAATGAAAGCTCAGCGTCGCTGCCTGCCGATCAGGATGAGTTCACCTTCGCCGGTTTAACGCCGCAGGCCGGTTCCCAGGTCAGCGCCAGTCTGGTGGCGGAGAGCCCGGTCAACTTTGAGTGTCGTTTAACACAGCTGATACAGCTGCAGGATGCCGATGGCAACCCGCTCGACAGCTGGCTGGTCATGGGCGAAGCGGTGGCGATCCACATCAGTGAAACGCTGCTGGAAGAGGGCATTTATCAGACGGCCAAAGCGGAGCCGATTCTGCGCGCCGGGGGACCCAGCGCCTATTACGGCATCAGTGAAGCCCAGCGCTTCGACCTGGTCCGTCCGGACGCCCGCCGGTCATAACCCGCCTATCCCTCAAGCGCATCGCACCGGTGCGCTCTGATCTGTTCTGCCGCGCGGGCGATATCAGGCGCCAGCCAGCGATCCTGCTGCCAGCACGCCACCACCTGCCGTAACTGCTGCCAGGCACGCCGCGTTCCTGCGGCCAGCTGTGATTCACCGTGAAACTCCAGCGCCTGCGCCGCCAGCAGATACTCAATCGCGAGGATGTGCCCGACATTGCTGACCAGCTTCAGCAGCTTCAGTGCCGCACCGGTGCCGAGGCTCAGATGATCCTCCTGTAATCCCGACGTGACAAAGTTGTCGAGCACCGCCGGCTGAGCGAGCTGGCGGTTCTCCGCGCAGAGCGACGCCGCCACATATTGCGCAATCATCATGCCGGAGTTGACGCCCGGCTCGGCCACCAGAAACGGCGGCAGACCGCTGACCAGCGGATTCACCAGCCGATCAAGCCGTCGCTCCGCGATGCTGCCCAGCTCCGCCAGCGCAATTGCCAGCAGGTCGCAGGCCATCGCCACCGACTCGCCGTGCGGGTTCGACTGCGACACGACGCGCCAGGCGTCGGGGGTGCCCAGAATCAGCGGATTGTCGGTAGAGGCGTTAAGTTCGGTCTCCACCTGACGAACCGCATGGGTAAACTGGTCGCGGCAGGCACCGTGAACCTGCGGCATCGATCGCAGGCTCATCGCATCCTGTGTCCGGATACCGACGCTCGCTTTCAGCAGCGGGCTGTCACTTAACAACTGGCGCAGACGTTCGCCGCTGCGCTGAATCCCCGGACTGGCTTTCAGCGCCAGCACCTCAGGATCAAATGCCACCAGCTGGCCACGCAGCGCTTCAAAGCTCATCGCGCCCGTGACATCCGCCCAGTCCAGCAGACGCGCCGCATCATCCAGCGCCAGGCAGGCTAAGCCGGTCATGCACGGCGTGCCGTTTACCAGACTCAGCCCCTCTTTAGCGCCAGGCCGGTAGGGCGTCAGCCCTGCCTCCGCCAGCGCCTGCTCTGCCGGGACGACGCTGCCCTGCCACTCCACCTCACCGATGCCGATCAGCGTCAGCCCGATATGCGCCATGTGGGTCAGATAACCGACCGACCCCTGTGACGGCACCTGCGGGGTAATCCCCCGGTTGAGCAGCGCCAGCAGCTGCTGCACCAGCGCTACCGAGACGCCTGATTTACCGTGGCTGTAGTTGGCGATCGCCGCACACAGGATGGCGCGCACCTCGGCTCTGGCCAGTTTCGGGCCGACACCACAGGCGTGGCTCAGCAGGGTATTACGCGACAGCTGGCTCAGTTCATCCTCAGAGAGGGTGATGTTGCACAGCGCACCCAGCCCGGTATTGATGCCATAAGCCACCTGCCCCGTCGCCACGATGGTGCCGACGATCTCGCGGCTCTGCGCAATCCGCTGCCAGGCACTGTCGCTGAGGGTCAGAGGGGCATCGTGCCGGGCGACCTGCACCAGCGACGGCCAGGTCAGCGGGGCATCGCCCCACACCTGGGGAGGATTCAGCGTGCTGCTCATAACACCGGCTCCACCTGATGATGACGGGAGATAAACTGCCTGAAGCGCGCCGAGCCGCCGTCGCCAAACATCACTTCCGGCGTGCCCTGACAATCAATCGTGCCCTGATGCATAAACACCACCCGGTTAGAGACGTGGCGGGCAAAGCCCATCTCATGCGTCACCACCAGCATGGTGCGCCCCTCCTCCGCCAGGCTGCGCATCACCTTCAGCACCTCACCGACCAGTTCGGGGTCGAGTGCCGAGGTCGGCTCATCAAACAGCATCACCTCCGGGTCCATCGCCAGCGCGCGGGCAATCGCCACGCGCTGCTGCTGACCGCCGGAAAGCTGAGCGGGATAGAAATCTTTGCGGTTCAGTAAGCCGACCCGGTCCAGCAGCTGTTCCGCCTGGGCGATGCAGGCTTTTTTGTCGCGCTTCAGCACATAGTGCGGCCCTTCAATCACATTCTGCAGCACCGTCAGATGCGACCAGAGGTTAAAACTCTGGAACACCATGCCAAGCCGGGAACGCAGCCGTTCAATCTGGCGGGGATTAGCGGCCAGCTGATGCCCGCGGGCATGGCGCTTCATCTCAATGGTCTCACCACCGACGCTGACCACGCCCGAATCGGGCGTCTCCAGCAGATTAATGCAGCGCAGCAGCGTACTTTTGCCCGAGCCGCTGGCTCCGAGAATCGAGATGACATCGCCTTTGTGCGCCTGCAGTGAGATGCCCTTCAGCACCTCCATGGCACCAAAAGATTTGTGGATATCGCTGGCCGACAGCGTGACGGGTGACAAATCAGACATATTACTCTCCTCCGGGGATCGGCTTAGCGGACGGTAACGGCTTTTTTTCCGGTTTGTGCACCGGCGTCAGACGCCGCTCCAGCAGGGCATAGAGTTGCACAATGATGAAATTAAGGATCAGGTAGATCGCCGCCGCACAGAGAAAGACCTCCATGGTGCGGTAGGTGCGCTGGATGATCTGCTGCGCCACCCCGGTGACATCCCACACCGTCACCAGACTGGCGAGCGCGGTCGATTTCACCAGCAGAATCGCTTCGGTAGAGTAGGCAGGCAGCGCGTAACGCAGCATGACCGGCGCGATAATGCGCCGCAGCAGCAGCCCGCGTGACATCCCACACGCCAGCCCCGCCTCGACCTGGCCTGGCGGCACCGCCAGCAGCGCCCCGCGCAGGATCTCTGCGGTGTAGGCGGCGGTGCAGAGCGAGAGCGCGAGCACCGCACAGGTGAACGGCTCACGCAGAAATGGCCAGAGGAGGCTGTGACGGATCACGCCAAACTGTCCCAGACCGTAGTAGATCAGGAACAGCTGGATCATCAGCGGCGAACCGCGAAACACCAGAATGTAGCCGCGGGCAAAGCCGCTGAGCAGCCGCCAGCGGCTCATGCGCAGCGCCAGAATCCCTGTCGCCAGCACGCCACCACACAGAAAGGCGCTGATAAACAGACCGAGCGTCACCGGCAGCGCGGCGCTGAGTTTCAGGAAGGTGTCTGTGAGAAACGCAAAATCGATCATCAATCCCCCTAATGCTGTGCAGCGGTGCGGCTTTGCCAGGCGCGCCCCAGACGGGATTCAGCGCGCAGGAAGGCACGGTTGGACAGCAGCGTCAGCAGCAGATAGCAGCCTCCGCCCACCAGATAAAAGGCGAAGTAGTCACGGGTCGAACCGGCGGCAATCTGGCTCGCCCGCATCAGCTCGACAATGCCGGTGACCGACACCAGCGCCGAATCTTTCAGGCTCATCTGCCAGACGTTTGATAAACCCGGCAGCGCATAGCACGCCACCTGCGGCAGCAGGATACGTTGCCGGATGCGCCAGCGGGGCATGCCAATCGCGACCGCCGCTTCGATCTCCCCTTTCGCCAGCGCCAGCCGTGCGGCGCGATAGACTTCCGCCTGATAAGAGCCGGAGATAAGCCCGATGGCCAGCGCCCCGATCAGAAACGGCGGCGCTTCGATAAATCCGTCGGCACCAAACAGCTGGCCGATCTGCGTGATCAGCCCCGATCCCCCGAAGTAGAACAGGTAGATCACCAGCAGCTCAGGAATGCCGCGAAAGATCACCGAGTATCCCTCCCCCAGCCAGCGAACCGGCCGGTGGGGAGATAACTTCGCGGCGGCAACGCCCGATCCGACCACCGCCCCCACCACCAGCGCGGCAAACGACAGCAGCAGCGTGGTCAGCGCGGCACTCAGAATCAGCCGTCCCCAGCCGTCCGGGCCAAAACTCAGCAGGCTTATCATCAGTTACCTCACTCAGGGTGTGACATCCGTTTTGAACCACTTCTCGCTCAGCTTTTTCACTGTGCCATCGGCCAGTGCGGCTTTGATCGCCTCATCCAGCCGGGCTTTCAGATCGTTATCTGCCATGCGCACGCCCAGCGCCTCTCCCTCACCCCAGATCGGGCCACCCAGCTGCGGGCCGCTGAAGCTGAGATTGCGGTTTTCGGGCCGCGCCAGCATCGACTGCGCGAAGGTCACGTCGTCAAACACCGCATCAATCCGCCCCGCCTGCAGGTCGAGGATGGCGTCGGCCGAGCTGGTGTATTCACGGACATCCGCCACCTCTTTGAAATATTTGTCGATAAAGGGGGTGTAAACCGTGCCGGAGGCGATACCGATCGTTTTACCTTTCAGCGCCGCTTTCAAACCTGCAATGGCCGGCTCCACGGTTTTTGCGTCATCGGTCAGCTTGATAATCTGGCTGTCGGCAGGCAGCAGGCTCCCTTTCAGGGTGATGAAGGTGGCAGGCGTCGAGGCGTAAGGCAGGGTGAAGCTGACCACTTTCTTTCTTTCCGGGGTAATCACAATCGCATCCATGATCACGTCATATTTTCCGGCATTAAGCCCGGCGATCATGCCATCCCAGTTCTGCACCACCAGTTTGCATTGAATCGCCATACGCTGGCAGAGATTCGCCATCAGTTCCGGTTCAAAGCCGCCGAGCTTGCCGCCTGGCAGCGTCAGGTTCCAGGGTTCATAACTGCCTTCGGTGGCAATGGTGATCGACTTCCACTCTTTCGCCTGGGCGCTGACGCCACAGAGCAGCAGAGAGGAAACCAGGGTCGTGAGACATAAACGACGAAGAGTCAGTGGGTGCGTCATACGGTTCTCCTGAAAGTAGCGGCCTGGTGATCGCCCTGACGAGATTTAACATAAATTTCACAGGATGATATGTCATGTATATACAAGCTAACGCGGCGCAGTTCATTTCCGGCTTTACTGTTTTGTGAGCCAGACAGAATTTAAGGTGTGATAGATGCGCTGCTATACTTGTACATACAACCAAGCAAAGGTTATGCCAGCTCTGCAAAAGGGAAAAAGGCGGCCGGGAGCGCCGTGCAGTCAGGCGGCCTGCACCCGCCTGCACCGGTTCAGCGCGGCGATGCACCGGAGTGGCGCATCGCCGTGGTGGGATTATTGGGGTTTGCCCTCCGCCAGCATGGCGTGGATCAGTGCTTTCAGCGTTTTTTGCAACTGCGCAGCGCGCGCCTGCTGCCAGGCGTAAGGCGGGGTTTCATCCATGTAGTTCAGCTGCGCCAGCTCCAGCTGGACGGCCTGAGTCTGCTGCTGCGGCTGACCATAGGCGCGGGTAATGTAACCGCCTTTAAAACGTCCGTTGATCACCCAGCTGTAGTCGCGCTGCGCGGCGCAGACAGCCTCCAGCGCCGCGCTCATCGCCGGGCTGCAGCTGGCGCCGTCATTGGTGCCAAGGTTGATATCGGGCAGGCGGCCTTCAAACAGGCGGGGAATTTCACTGGCGATGGAGTGTGCATCAAACAGCAATGCATAGCCGTGCTCTGCTTTAAGCCGCGCCAGCTCCTGCTGGATCTGCTGGTGGTAAGGCTGCCAGATCTGGTCGATGTAGCCCTGACGCTGAGCCGCATCGGGCGTTTTGCCTGGCAGGAAAGTCGGAGTGCCATCGAACAGGGTTTCCGGGAACAGACCGGTGGTGGCGGTGGTGTAAAGTGGCTGATTATCGGGCGGACGATTCAGATCGACCACGAACCGCGAGTAACGCCCGATTAACATACTGGCTCCGAGGTCGCGCACGAAATCATAGAGCAGCGGGATGTGCCAGTCGGTGTCCGGTAATCCGCGCGCGGCGTCGCTCAGTCCGGCGTCCACCTCGGGCGTCAGTTCGGTGCCGGCATGGGGAATACTGACCAGCAGCGGCAGGCTGCCCCGGGTAAATATAAAGGGATTCATTGGGGTTCTCCACGATAGATAACGGTACAGGGCAGCTCACCGCCCAGCCAGTAAACCAGTTCCGCCGGACGGGCCAGCGGCCAGTGAACAAAGTTCGCCACTTTTCCCGCCTCCAGCGAGCCGTGGCTGTCAGCCAGCCCCAGCGCTTTTGCGCCCCACAGGGTCACGCCCGCCAGCGCCTCTTCCGGGGTCATGCCGAACAGGGTGCAGCCCATATTGAGCATCAGACGCAGCGACAGCGCCGGTGAGGTGCCGGGATTGGCATCGCTGGCCAGCGCCATCGGCACCCCGTGCTGCCGGAAGAGATCCACCGGGGGACGCCGGGTTTCCCGCAGCAGATAGAAAGCGCCCGGCAGCAGCACCGCCACGGTGCCGTGTGCCGCCATCGCTTTCGCATCCTCCTCGGTGGCGTATTCAAGGTGGTCGGCAGAAAGGGCACCGTAACGGGCCGCCAGGGCCGCTCCCCCCTGCGCCGAAAGCTGCTCCGCGTGCAGCTTCACCGGCAGACCCAGCGCCACCGCCCGATCAAACACCCGCGCGACCTGCTGCGGTGAAAAGGCAAGATGTTCACAGAAGGCGTCTACCGCATCCGCCAGTCCCAGCGCCTGCACCTGCGGCAGCAGCCGTTCACAGATGAGTTCAACCCACCCCTCCGGGTCATGCTTAAACTCCGGCGGAAAGGCGTGGGCGGCCAGACAGGTGGCACGGACATCGGCGGCCACACTCTGCCCCAGCTGGCGAATCGCCCGCAGCATCCGCAGTTCGCTCTCCTCATCCAGCCCGTAGCCGGACTTGATTTCCACCGTGGTGACCCCCTCTGCCAGCAGGCGGTCAAGCCGCCAGCGCGCCGACGCCACCAGCGCCTCCTCCGTGGCGGCGCGGGTCGCCCGTACCGTCGAGAGGATGCCGCCGCCCTGTGCGGCAATGTCGGCATAGCTGACGCCATTCAGGCGCTGTTCAAATTCCTGACTGCGGTCACCGCCAAACACCAGATGGGTATGGCAGTCCACCAGTCCCGGCGTCACGATACCGCCCGGCAGATGATGATGCCGCGCGGCGACGAAGGCGGGCATCTCAGCCGCCGGGCCGACCCACACCAGCTTACCCGCCCGCACCGCCATCGCCCCCTCAGGTATCAGGTGGTACTTTCCGTCCCGCATGGTGACCAGATCCGCCCCGGTCCAGACCGTCTCTACCTGCATATCTTCCGCCATCGCTGCCTCGTGCCTCCACCGTTTACACTGTGTCTTAAAGTATGTATATGTATATACAACTACATCCGACGAGGATCAACCATGGCGACTTTTTTTGCCCCGCGCGCACTGCTGGCGGAGGGCTGGCAGCAGCAGGTACGTATCACGGTCAATCAGGCCGGTTTTATCGACGCTCTTACCCCGGATAGCCACGCCGATCAGGCGGTGCTGCTCAACGGCGAGGTGATCCCGGCGATCGCTAATCTGCATTCGCACGCCTTTCAGCGCGCCATGGCCGGTCTGGCGGAAGTGGCGGGCGATCCGCAGGACAGCTTCTGGACGTGGCGTGACCGGATGTACCGCATGGTGCAGCGCCTGACGCCGCAGCAGGCGGGCGACATCGCCGCCCTGCTCTATATTGAGATGCTGAAAGGGGGCTACACCCAGGTCGCGGAGTTTCACTATCTGCATCACGATCCCAGCGGCGCGTCCTATGCAGATGACGCCATGCTGCAGCAGCTGATCGACGCCGCCGAACTGGCCGGTATCGGCCAGACGCTGCTGCCGGTGCTCTACAGCTACAGCGGCTTTGGCAGCCAGCCTCCGGCTGCCGGGCAGAAACGCTTTATTCAGCAGACCGATCGTTATCTGCAACAGCAGGCGCGACTGGATGCGTGGCAGCAGCAGCGGCCCCTGCTGAACCGCGGCCTCTGTTTTCATTCGCTGCGGGCCGTCAGTGAAAGTCAGATGGAGACGGTGCTGGCGGAGAGCGATCCGACGCTGCCGGTGCATATCCATGTGGCGGAGCAGCAGAAAGAGGTGAATGACTCGCTGGCGTGGAGCGGCGAACGCCCGGTGAGCTGGCTGCTGAACCGTTTTGCCGTGGATGCACGCTGGTGCCTGATCCACGCCACTCATCTGGATGAGAGCGAGCTGACGCGCCTTGCCCGCAGCGGTGCGGTTGCCGGTCTCTGCCCCACCACCGAAGCGAATCTCGGTGACGGCATTTTTCCGGCGGTGGAGTATATCGCGCAGGGGGGACGCTGGGGCATCGGCTCCGACAGCCATGTCTCGCTCAGCGCCCAGGAAGAGCTGCGCTGGCTGGAGTATGCGCAGCGACTGCGCGATCAGCGCCGCAACCGCATTACCCTGCCCGGCCAGCCGTCGGTCGGCGATCTGCTGTGGCAACAGGCGGCGGCAGGCGGTGCACAGGCGTGCGGCATTCAGCAGGGAACGCTGGCGGTGGGGCAGCGCGCCGACTGGCTGGTGCTGCGCGATGAGGCATGGCTCGGCAGCGTGGAATCTCAGGCGCTGCTGAACCGCTGGCTGTTTGCCGGTCAGCGCGATCAGATTCGGGATGTCTACGTGGCGGGTAAGGCGGTGATCGTCGATGGCGAGCATCCCCATCAGGCGGCGTGTGCCAGACGCTTCCGTCAGGCCATGGCGGCACTGCAATGATCGCCCACTTCTCTTACGCTGACCTGGCGGTCAGCCGCTGGCGTAATGGCGGAGGCGAAACCCGTGAAATTGTCAGCTTTCCGCCCGGTGCGGAATCCTTTGGCTGGCGCGCCAGCATTGCCACCCTGGCGCAGGATGGCCCCTTCTCAGCCTTTCCGGGCATCGATAGGATCATCACCCTGCTGCACGGCGACCCGGTCCTGCTTACCGCGCCAGGCGCAGCGCATCGGTTAATGCCGCAGCAGCCCTGGTCATTTGCCGGCGAACTGGCCCTGACCGCGCAGTTGCAGGGCAGCATCAGTGAAGACTTTAACATTATGACGCGGCGGGAGCAGTGGCAGGCCACGGTTGAGGTGGTTACCGCCCCCGTCAGCAGCCTGCACGGGGTTGCCTGGGTGCTGGCAGGCGCGTGGCGGAGCGATGACGGGAAACAGCTGACCGCCCGACAGGGCGCATGGTGGGTCGATGAGACGTGTAGCTTCACGCCCGACAGCCGGGACGCCCGGCTGCTGTTTACCCGGCTTAGCCGTGTCCCCTGAAGCGGCCCAGCAGTTTGTAACGTGAGCCGGGATAGAGCAGCCGCGCGTAGGTCACGATTTTGTTGTCGCTCCAGGTCTGACGGCGGATCAGCAGGCAGGGTTCGTGCTCATCCAGCGACAGATGTTTGCGCTGACGCACATCGGGCAGCACCGCCTCGACAATGTGCTCGCCCGCCGTCAGCGGCGCGACCCGCATCAGATAGGTATACGGGGTCATCTGCTGATAATCCTGCGCCAGATAATCGGGGGCGACCAGCGGATTGACCAGCCTGTCCTCCAGCTGTACCGGCAGATCGTTTTCGTAGTGCACAATCAGCGAATGATAGAGCGTCTGCCCGGTGGTCAGTCCCAGCACCGCCGCCTGTTCAGGATCGGCTTTGTTCTGGCCGATGGCGAGAATTTTACAGCTGTGCTGATGACCGCGCTGGGCGATCTCATCGGCGATGTTATGCACCTCCAGCATGGCGGTGTAGCCTTTCATCTCGGCCACAAAGGTGCCGACGCCCTGCATCCGGACCAGAAAGCCTTCGCTGGTCAGTTCACGCAGCGCCCGGTTGATGGTCATGCGGCTGACGCCCAGCTCATTAACCAGTTCACTTTCTGACGGCACACGCTGATTCGCTTTCCACATTCCTTCGCGGATCTGGCTGATGATCGCCTGCTTCACCCGCTGATAAATCGGGGCGGGCTCATCGCTCATCGCCGCCGCCAGTTGTGCCAGTGCCGTATGCTCGACCATTTGCTGTTCCTTTTCCTGATAGTGCCTTCAGTTTACTGTCTCACCGCGTGAATGTATATACATCCAGTCCGGCGCGCTGTGCCCCGCTGGTGCAGCGCCCGCCTCCTGATGGTGCAGCCTCCGCCTTCGTTTCCTCACCCACCCGCAGCAGGCAGGCATTCCATTTTTGTGATCGGCCTGGCACGCCCCTTGCTACTTGTATAGACAAGAATAGACACTTATGCTTCACTCGCATTATCCCGCTGGTTCAGAGCAGGAAAAACCGCTCAGCCGTGCCAGCACACTTGTATAGACAGGAGTAGACTATGTCAGGTTCGTCTCAGGCATTGCGCCTGGTGCCAGGTGAGGTAGACCTCGCCACCTTACGCGCCATCTATCAGGGTCACGTGACGCTGAGCCTCGATGACAGCGCGCGTCAGGCGATTGCAACGGCGCAGCAGACCGTGGAGGCGATCGTCGCCTCCGGCAACGTGGTGTATGGCATTAACACCGGCTTTGGCAAGCTGGCGCAGACGCAAATTCCGGCCAGCCGTCTGGCCGATCTGCAACGCAATCTGGTGCTGTCTCACAGCGTCGGGCTGGGGGATCTGCTGCCCGACAATGTCACCCGTCTGGTGGTCGCCACTAAAATCGTCAGCCTGGCCCGCGGTCACTCCGGCGTGCGGATCGAACTGGTGGAGGCGCTGCTGGCGCTGTTTAATGCCGGTGTGATGCCCTGCATTCCGGAAAAAGGATCGGTCGGAGCCTCTGGCGATCTCGCGCCGCTGGCGCACATGTCGCTGATGCTGCTGGGCGAAGGCCAGGTGCGGGTCGATGGCGCGCTGATTCCGGCAACAGAGGGACTGGCAAGCGTGGGCCTGTCGCCCTTTGTGCTCGGGCCGAAAGAGGGGCTGGCGCTGCTCAATGGCACCCAGGTTTCGACCGCGCTGGCGCTGCGCGGCCTGTTTGAAGGGGAGAATCTGTTTGCCGCCGGGCTGATGGCCGGTGCACTGTCGCTGGAGGCGATTAAAGGCTCCCTGAAACCGTTCGACGCCCGTATTCATCAGGCGCGGGGCCAGCAGGGCCAGATTGCGGTCGCGGCCGCCGTCAGCAGCCTGATCGAAGGAAGTGAAATTCTGCAGTCCCACACCCACTGTGGCCGCGTGCAGGACCCCTACTCCATCCGCTGCGTGCCGCAGGTGATGGGTGCCTGCCTGGACAATATCCGCCACGCGGCGCGGATTCTGGAAATCGAAGCGAACGCTGCCTCGGACAATCCGCTGGTGTTCAGCGACAGCGGTGAGGTGATCTCCGGCGGCAACTTCCATGCCGAGCCGGTGGCCTTTGCCGCTGACATCCTGGCGCTGGCGATTGCCGAAGTGGGCGCTATCTCTGAACGGCGGCTGGCGCTGCTGCTGGACAGCGGCTTATCCGGTCTGCCGCCCTTCCTGGTGCGTGACGGCGGCGTGAACTCCGGCTTCATGATCGCCCAGGTCACCGCCGCTGCGCTGGCCTCTGAGAACAAGTCGCTGGCCCATCCGGGCAGCGTCGACAGCCTCCCCACCTCTGCAAACCAGGAAGATCACGTCTCCATGGCGACCTACGCTGCGCGTCGTCTCGGCAGCATGTGCTTTAACAGCGCCGCCGTGGTGGGCATCGAGGCGATGGCTGCCGCGCAGGGTATTGAGTTTAACCGGCCGCTGAAAAGTTCTGCGCTGATTGAGCAGGCGTTAGATGAGATCCGTCAGCAGGTGGCCTTCCTGGAGGAAGATCGCCTGCTGGCACCCGATATCGACGCCATGCGTCAGTGGGCGAGTCGCGCTGACTGGCCTCAGGCATTGACCGCGCTGCTGCCGAGCATGCGCTCCACTTCTTGAATTAAGGAATCTGTAATGAGCGAAACTCTTTCTCAGGCTGTGGCACGTGAGATTCGTGCGCCACACGGCACTACGCTGCACTGCGCTAACTGGCTGATTGAAGCGGCTTACCGCATGATTCAGAACAACCTCGACCCCGATGTGGCCGAGCGGCCGGAAGATCTGGTGGTTTACGGCGGCATCGGAAAGGCGGCACGCAACTGGGAATGCTTCGAGCAGATCCTGCGTTCCCTGCAGCTTCTGCAGCCGGACGAAACCCTGCTGATCCAGAGCGGCAAGCCGGTCGGTGTCTTCCGCACCCACGCCGACGCGCCGCGCGTGCTGCTGGCGAACTCCAACCTGGTGCCGCACTGGGCAAACTGGGATCACTTCCATGAGCTGGATAAAGCGGGCCTGATGATGTACGGCCAGATGACGGCAGGCTCCTGGATCTATATCGGTGCGCAGGGCATCGTGCAGGGCACCTACGAAACCTTTGTCGAGGCGGGACGTCAGCACTACAACAGCGACCTGAGCGGACGCTGGATCCTCACCGCCGGACTGGGCGGCATGGGCGGCGCGCAGCCGCTGGCCGGGGTGCTGGCTGGCGCCTGTGTGCTGGCGATTGAGTGCCAGGAGTCGCGCATCGATTTCCGTCTGCGCACCCGCTACGTCGACTACAAAGCCACCACGCTGGATGAGGCGCTGGCGTTGATCAGCGACGCCACCGCCGCGAAAAAAGCGATTTCTGTCGGTCTGCTGGGCAATGCCGCTGAGATTCTGCCGGAGCTGGTAAAACGCGCCAGGGCGGGCGGGCCGAAGCCGGATATCGTGACCGATCAGACCTCGGCGCACGACCCGATCAATGGCTATCTGCCGATTGGCTGGGATCTGGCGCGCTGGGAGCGGGAGCGTGTTTCCCAGCCGAAAGCGGTAGAGAAAGCGGCGCGCGCCTCAATGGCGGTCCACGTCCAGGCGATGCTCGACTTCTGTCATATGGGCATTCCGACCGTGGATTACGGCAACAATATCCGCCAGGTGGCGCTGGATGAGGGTGTCAGCAACGCCTTCAATTTTCCCGGCTTTGTGCCCGCCTATATCCGTCCGCTGTTCTGTGAAGGCAAAGGCCCCTTCCGCTGGGTGGCGCTGTCAGGCGACCCGGAAGATATCTATAAGACCGACGCCCGACTCAAAGAGCTGTTCCCGCATCACAAAACGCTGCATCGCTGGCTCGATATGGCGCAGGAGCGCATCGCCTTCCAGGGACTGCCTGCCCGTATCTGCTGGCTGGGGCTGGGTGAACGGCATCTGGCCGGCCTGGCATTCAACGAAATGGTGCGCAACGGCGAGCTGAAAGCGCCGGTGGTGATTGGCCGCGACCATCTCGACTGTGGTTCGGTCGCCTCACCGAACCGCGAAACCGAGGCGATGAAAGATGGCTCTGATGCGGTCTCTGACTGGCCGCTGCTGAATGCGCTGCTGAACACCGCAGGCGGCGCGACCTGGGTCAGCCTGCATCATGGCGGCGGCGTGGGTATGGGCTTCTCTCAGCACTCGGGTGTGGTGATTGTCTGTGACGGCAGCAAAGAGGCGGATGCGCGTCTGGGTCGGGTGTTATGGAACGATCCGGCGACCGGAGTGATGCGTCATGCCGACGCCGGGTATGAGCTGGCGCAGCAGTGCGCCGCAGAGCACGACCTGAACCTGCCCATGCAGAAGTAACACCCTGACCGGGGCAGGCCGCAGCCTGCCCCGGCTTTCAACCTCACGCTTCGCACCCGGCGGCAGGCCGCTGACATCACTTCCTTATTACTTATTCCATTTTGATTTAGCCTATAGCCCGATTTAAGCCTGACGGCGATAGACGCCGCGCCAGACGACCTCTAAAGTGAAATCTTCTCATTCTGTATGGAGCGCGACTCTGCATGACCCTTTCCCCTGCCCTGCTAGAAGATGCCCTGCGCTGGCGCCGTGAGTTTCATCGCCACCCCGAATTAGGTTACCAGGAACAGCAAACCAGCCAGTTTATCGCGGAGGAGTTAGCCCGGGCGGGATTGCAGGTGTTTCGTGGCCTGGCGGGCACCGGGGTCATCGGCACGCTGGAGAATGGTCCTGGCCCGGTCATTGGCCTGCGGGCGGACATGGATGCGCTGCCGATCACGGAGAAAGGGGAAGCGGCGTGGCGCTCTGTCACACCGGGCGTGATGCACGCCTGCGGCCACGATGGTCACAGCGCCACGCTGCTGGCCGCTGCCCGCCAGCTGGCCGCGACGCGCCAGTTCAGCGGCACCGTGCATTTCATCTTTCAGCCTGCCGAGGAGAACCTCGGTGGCGCACGCAGAATGGTGGAAGAGGGGCTGTTCCAGCGCTTCCCGATGGATGCCATCTACGCGATGCATAACTGGCCGGGGCTGCCGCTGGGGTCACTGGCGGTGAATCCCGGTGCCATGATGGCGTCGCTGGACTCGTTTGAAATCACCCTGCACGGCAAAAGCTGCCACGCGGCGATGCCGGAAAGCGGAGCCGATCCGATGGTGGTCGCCGCCGAGCTGATTCTGGCGCTGCAGACGATCCCGTCGCGTCGCCTGTCACCGCTCGCCTCGGCGGTGGTGAGCGTAACCCAGATCCACGGTGGCGAGGCGATTAACGTTATCCCGGAGCAGATTGTGCTGCGCGGCACGGTGCGCTGTCTGCAGACCAGCGTGCGCGATAAGGTGCGCGGACTGATTGATGAGTTTGTGGCGACTCTGCCGCGTCCGTTTGGCGTCAGTGGTGAGGTGCACTGGTTGCCGGGCTATCCGGTGACCGCTAACCATGCGCTGCCCGCTGAGCAGGTGCGCAAGGTGGCGCTGGCGACGCTGGGTGCCGGACAGGTTCACTGGCAGGTGAGTCCCTCGATGGCGTCGGAAGATTTTGCCTGCATGCTGGAAGCCTGCCCTGGCGCTTACTTCTGGCTGGGCGCAGATGGAGAAACCCCCTCTGCGCCGCTGCACAACGCCCGCTATGATTTCAACGACGCACTGCTGCCGATTGGCATCCGTTTCTGGCAGGATCTGGTGGAACAGGCCCTGCCGCAATCCTGAGTCAGTAACCGGCGGCGCGGATCTGCTCCTCCGCCGCCGCCAGTGAATCGCACTGACCGCTGGCGCGCAGGCAGCAGGCGATCTGCAGCCGCAGCGATGCGGGCAGCGGGCGCTGCTGATTCAGCACCTCCTCAATCCAGCGCGCCGTCACCTCTGCCGTTTTATCTGCCGGCAGCTCAACGGCCACTTCTGGCTGACGCTCCACCCAGACTTCGGTTTCGGCTCCCGCGCCCTGAATCATGCTGATCGCCGGGCAGCGCTGCGGATTCGCATACACTTCCCCTTCGGTGCCATTAAGCAACAGGGCTGGCGCATCGATGTCGCTGAAGAATTTCGCCACACGCGGCACATACTCCGGATGCGAGACGCTCGACAGACGCAGCGCCGCCCGCTCCGCAAACGGGGTCGCCAGTTTTGCCAGCGTGTGCGCACTGTTACGCACGCCCATTCGCCAGCGCAGAGACAGCTGCTTCGCCATCGGCGGGCAGAGGTGATCGATGGTGATAAAAGCCAGCTCGCCCTGATCCAGTCTGGCCTGCGCCGCCTCTGCCGTGGTGACCGGTGCGATGCCGAGCGCCGCAAACACCGCCTCGCTGGTAATGCGCGTCGCGTCGTCGCTGACGCCATGCACCAGCACCGGAAAGCCGAATTTTACCAGCAGCAGCGCCAGCAGAGGCGTCAGGTTGCCCTGACGACGGGCACCGTTGTAGCTGGGGATCACGATCGGCATGGGCCGGTTTTCCGGCGCACGCAGCGGCATCATCTGCGCCTGCATCGCCTGATAAAAGCCGCGCATCTCCGCTTCGCCTTCGCCTTTGATGCGCAGCGCAATCAGGATACCGCCCAGTTCCAGATCGGGCACCTCGCCCGCCAGCATCGCGCTGTAGAGCGCCACGGCACTCTCAAAATCGATATCGCGGGCATGATTTTTACCGCGACCAATCTCTTTAATAATTTTATTCAGTTCCATCACTCGCTTCCGGTTAAGTGCGCGGCTCAGCGCCGCGTGGGACGTCGTTTTCGCACGCTGGTTTTGGGCACCACGGCGGCCGGTATCGCTTCCGGCTCGGGCGCTTCCGGCTGCTCAATCGGGAAGACGGGCAGCGCCGCCAGCAGCCGGCTGCCGTAAGCTTTACTCAGCAACCGGCGGTCATAAATCACGATTTCGCCATAGCATTGATGGCTGCGAATCAGGCGTCCGACCTGCTGAATCAGGGTAAATGAGGCGCTGGGCAGACTCTGCACCTCAAACGGGTAGCGCTTCAGGCTTTTCAGCCACTCGCCTTCGGTCAAAATTACCGGACTGTCTACCGGGGGAAAAGCGATTTTGTGAATATGCACCTGACTCAGCAGATCGCCTTTCAGATCCAGGCCTTCAGCGAAGGATTGCAGGCCAATCAGAATACTGGTTTCGCCTTTAGCAACCCGCTGCCGGTGCAGATCGACCAGGCGGCTGCGCGGCTGATCGCCCTGCACCAGCATCGACAGCCGCAGATCGGGCAGCGAGGTGACAAACTGCTGCATCGCCCGGTTGCTGGCAAACAGCACCAGCACCCCTTTGTGCTTTTTCTCTTTCATCTGCTGGCGGAAGAAACCGGCCATCTCGGCGATATGCTCCGCCTCATGCGACATCAGGGGTTCATAGCGCATCTGCGGGATGACCAGCTTGCCCTGCCCGACGTGGTTGAACGGGGAGTCGAGCGCCACAAAGCGGTCGCCCGCTTTTTCGCTCAGTCCCGACATCTCCTGCAGGCGGTTGAAGCTGTTGAGCGAACGCAGCGTGGCAGAGGTGACCACCACATGCGGGATTTTGCGCCACAGCATCTTCTCCAGCTGATCGCTGACGCGGATACCGGCGCAGTGAAACAGCAGGTGCGCCTGCCCTTCGCGCAGCTCGCGGGTGATCCATTTTGAAACCGGCGCGCCGGAGGCTTTCTCCATTGCCGCCAGCCGCCACAGTTTGCTGATCGATTCGAACCAGCCAAACTGGCGATTGAGCTGCAGCAGATTACGGTGCAGCCGCACTACGTCGACCTTGCCCGTCTGCTCACTTAGCGCATTGATCAGGCCTTCACTCAGCCCGCGCAGCGCGTCACTGAGTTTAAACAGCCGGGCGCAGAGGTCGAGTAACTCCTGCGGCAGCGCCCCCAGCACAAAGCGATATTCGCCCGGCTGGTTATGGGGCGGCAGCAGCGGATTCAGCGCCTGGGCGGTCACCGTAAGCAGTTCGCGCAGCTCATCGCAGTGCGCTTTCAGCCTTTCCGGGTTTGCCAGCGGCGGCGGCGATTTCGGCCGCATCTGGGTCATGATGCCGTCGACCAGCCGGATAAAGAGATCGAGCTGCAGGCTGCTCCAGCCCGGCGTGATATCGGCGCTCATCTCCAGCGCATCGCGGGCCACTTCCGGCAGATGATGCCCTTCATCCAGCACCAGCATCAGGTTTTTAGCGGGCGGCAGTACCGACTCGTTCTCCATCGCGGCCATCACCAGCGCATGGTTCGCCACCACCACATCCACCTGCTCAATCTCGCGGCGCGCGACAAAAAAGGGGCATTCACGATACCAGCGGCAGTGCGCGCCCAGGCAGCTCGCCTTGTCGGTGGAGAGCCGCTGCCACAGGCTGTCGCTGACGTTCTCCTCGCTGTGATCGCGCAGGCCATCCCACTGATAGCGATCCAGCGACTTCTGCAGGCGGCCACACTGCGTCTGCTCCTCTTTGGTGCTGCTGACGGCGTCGTCGTCCAGATAGAGCAGCAGATCGCCCTGCTGATCGTCATCGGCTGCCAGCGCGGCCAGATTGCGCGGACAGACATAGCGTCTGCGTCCAAAGGCGGCAGTAAAGGTCAGATCGGGAATGATTTTTTTGAGCAGCGGCAGATCTTTGGTGAAGATCTGATCCTGCAGCGCCACGTTGGCGGTGCTAATCACCAGCCGTTTTTCCTGGGCGCGGCTGGCCGCGATGCCGGGAATAAGATAGGAGAGCGTTTTGCCCACGCCGGTCGGCGCTTCCACCGCCAGGTGGCGCGCATCGTCACCAGCCAGACATTTTGCCACTTCGGCGATCATCTGACGCTGCGGCGCACGCGGAATGAAATCAGGCACCTGCTGCGAAAGCGCTTTATACCACTGCGCTATCTGGCTTTTTACTGCGGCTGTCAGGGCCATGAGTTGCGTTACCACACCGAAAAAATGGCCTGTATTTTTACACAGTATCCCGGCGGCGTCAGCTTTCGTGCTGAATTTTTCGTGCGCCGTCGGAAATTTCAGCGGATAGCGTGGAGGCGTTCAGCGCCGGGTCGTCCGGCGCGGAAGCAGCCTACGCCAGCACCTTATACATATAGGTAGTGGCATCCAGCACGCCCGCTGTCGACTCGGCATAAAAGGGGATCGACCCTGCCACCTGCCAGCCCAGCGAACGATAGAGATCGCTGGCAACGTCACCGCTGCGGGTATCCAGCACCAGCAGCGTTTTTCCCTGCCCGCGGGCCAGCTGCTCAGCGCGCTGCATCAGTTCGCGGGCAATCCCCTGACGCCGCGCCTGCGGATGCACCAGCAGCTTGCTGACGTCGGCCCGATGGCGGCCATTCGGCATCGCGCTGCGACTGAGGATCACCGTCGCCACAATCCGGTTGTGCTGACGCGCCACCAGCAGTTCGCTCTCCCCGCTGGTCAGACTGGCTACCCGCTGCTGCCAGAAGCGCGTCATCACCGCCACATCGGCGGCATCCACGAATCCGACACTGGCGCCATCGGCCACGCAGGCCTGAAGCACTGCCGTCAGCCCATCGATCTCCTGTTGTGCCTGTTCAGGTGAAAGCCTTTGATAATCGATCATGGTTTTGCCACCGCCAGCAGATAGTGTGCGCCTTCGGTCAGATGCGCCTCGAAAGCCGATTTTCCGGTGAGGTGAAAACGTAAACAGTCACCGGGCTTCAGCGTCCACTGCTGTTCGGCCACCGATACGGTCAGGCCGCCTGCCTGAAGCAGGATATGTTGCTCCAGTCCCTGGATGGGTGGCGCATCATATTCAATGCGTGCACCAGGCCGTAATTTGCCCTCTACCAGTTCGCATCTAAAATGAAGTGCGGGCGGTGAAACATTGCGGCGGATAAAACCGCTGGACGAGTCATGCCAGACCGGTTGCTGATCATAAGGCACCAGCAGACTCGACGACTCCTCAACCTCACTCAGCAGGCGAGACATGGTTAATCCGTAGGCGGCACACAGCCGGTTAAGCAATGCGGCAGTAGGGCTGGTCTCGCTTCGCTCAATGCGCGATAATGACGCGCGACTGATGCCGGTGGCGACAGAAAGTTCATCCAGTGACCAGCCGCGTTGCAGGCGTAATTCTGCCAGCCTTACCGCCAGTCGTTGCTCCGTATTCAGCTCCGGCATGGTATTTTCTCATATAAGGGAATTATTCTCTGAAATGAGATATAGCTGAAAACAGGCGTATCAGTCAAGTTGTACATTGCGAAATGTATTGTACAACTTAACTGGCTTCGTTATGGTAATCGCACTCAGACCAATCGAAAGAGGCATTTATGACCTTATACAGTATCGGTGACGTCGCCGAGCGCTGTGGCATAAACCCAGTCACCCTGCGCGCCTGGCAGCGTCGTTATGGCTTGCTGAAGCCACAGCGCACCGAAGGCGGGCATCGTCAGTTTGATGAAGAAGATGTACAGCGCATCGAAGAGATCATGCGCTGGATTGAAAGCGGCGTGCCGGTCGGTAAAGTCAAGGCACTGCTGGAAGGGGGCGACGTGGATGCCCATGATGGCTGGACAACCCTGCAGGATGAGCTGATCAGCGTGCTGCGCCATGTCAGACCCGCAAAACTTCGTAACAAAATTGCCGCGATTGGCCGCGAGCATCCGATTGATGCGCTGATCGACCACGTTTTTATGCCGGTGCGCCAGAAACTGAGTCTGGACCAGAACACCGCCCGCACGATGTGCAGCCTGCTGGATGGCCTGCTGATCGACTATGTCGCGTTCTGCCTGACGGGCAGCCGCAAAAAATCGGGCAAGGATGCGCTGATCATCGGCTGGGGTATCGAGGATCGCACCCGCATCTGGCTGGAAGGCTGGCGTCTGTCGCAGCACGGCTGGCGGATTGATGTACTGGCCGAACCGCTGGACGTGCCGCGTCCTGAACTCTTTCCCGGCATGAACATGTTTGTCTTTACCGGTAAAAAACTGACCCGTCGCCAGCAGGAACAGCTGTCACACTGGCAGGAACAGGGCTATTCCGTGCGGTTGCACGAACCCGCCTGATAACAAAAAACGCACGCCGGGCGCTTTGCCTGCTGCCTCGCGCGCGCTATTATCCCCGCCTCACTGTTAACACGCTCAGGTTTTCTCCATGAACTGCAAAAAAGCCTTTTTCGCCACGCTCTTTTTTATCATGGCCGTCGGCGGCACCAGCGGACTGATGCTGGTCGGATACTCTCTCATCGTTCACTCACGCTAAGCCAGCGTTGCAGGCGCTCAAACAGGCGGTCGCTGACGATAGCCAGCAGCGCCACCAGCAACGCCCCCTGAATCACATACGCCGTATTAAAACCGCTTAAGCCGATAATCACCGGTGACCCCAGACTTTTCGCCCCGACCGTCGAGGCGATGGCGGCGGTGCCGATATTAATGATCACCGAGGTGCGTATTCCGGCGATGATCACCGGCGCAGCCAGCGCCAGCTCGATCTGCCACAGCCGCTGCCAGGGGCTCATACCCAGCCCGTTGGCGATCTCCCGGCTGCTGGCGGGCACGCTGTCGAGTCCGGCCAGCGTGCCCTGTAAAATCGGCAGTAACCCATAGAGCAGCAGCGCAACGACGGCGGGCCAGGTCCCAAAGCCCATTACCGGCACGGCAATCGCCAGCACGGCCACCGGCGGAATCGTCTGCCCCGCCGCCACGATCGTCTCCATCAGCGGCCGGAAGGCGCGACCGGCGCGCCGCGTGACCAGCACGCCGCTGCCGATGCCCAGAACGATCGCCAGCAGGCTGGCCGTGATCACCAGCAGCAGATGCGCCAGCGTCAGCTGCCAGAAGCTCTCCTGCTGATAAAGTGGCCGCGCCAGGTCGGGAAACCATGTGTGAAACAGCGGCCCGCTGTAGGGCATCAGGGCCAGCAGCGCGCCATAAAGCAGCACCAGCCACAGCAGCGGATCTTTCAGCCAGCGCATGCTAATCCCTCGCGCAGTTGCAGCAGATCGCTAAAGTGCAGCACGCCCAGCGGCTGCTGCTGATCGTCGACCACCGGCAGTTTATCGGTGCGCCGGGTGATAAACTGCGACAGGGCGTCACGCAGCGTCAGCGTCGCGGCGATGGGTTCGCCCGTCAGCCACTCGCCGCGCCGGACGGCATCCCCGGCGTGCTCCAGCGACAGCAGTCTTACCCCCATTTCCGTGCGACCAAAGAAGTCGCGGACAAAATCATTTTCTGGCCGGGTCAGCAGCTCCACCGGCCTGCCCTGCTGAACAATCCCGCCGTTATCCATCAGTACAATGCGGTCCGCCAGGGTCAGCGCCTCGTCGATGTCATGGGTCACCAGCACGATGGTACGCCCCGACAGCCGGTGGATACGCAGCATCTCCTGCTGCAGCGCGCCCCGCGTTACCGGATCGAGCGCCCCGAACGGCTCATCCATCAGCAGCACCTCCGGATCGGCGGCCAGCGCTCGCGCGACGCCGACCCGCTGCTGCTGCCCGCCGGAGAGCTGATGCGGATAGCGCTTCAGCAGCTGTGCGTCCAGATTCAGCAGCGCCAGCAGCGCCGTGATGCGTTCGTTGATCTGCGCGCGGGGCCAGCCCAGCAGTTCGGGCACCGTGGCGATATTCTTCTGCACCGTCCAGTGCGGAAACAGCCCGATCGACTGGATGGCATAGCCCATGCGCCGCCGCAGGGTGCGGGCATTCAGCTGGCGAATTGACTCGCCGGCAAAGCGGATGTCACCGCTGTCGAACTCCACCAGCCGGTTGATCATCTTAAGGGTGGTTGATTTACCGGAGCCGGAGGTGCCGAGCAGCACGCAGAACTCCCCTTCCGCCACCTGTAACGACAGATCTTTTACCGCCGTTTTGCCGTTAAAGGCGCGGGAAACGCCCCTGAACTCAATCATCTTTTCTCTCCAGCAGTGAGATCAGCAGGCGGAACAGCGCATCGATCGCCACCGCCAGCGCGATCACCGGGATCACCCCCAGCAGCACCAGATCGAGCGCGCTGCTTAACAGGCCCTGAAAAATAATCGCACCAAAGCCGCCTGCCCCAATCAGCGCGGCGACCACCGCCATACCCAGCGTCTGTACCACCACTACCCGCAGACCCGCCAGCCAGACCGGCAGCGCCAGCGGCACATCGACGGCGACAAACTGCTGCCAGCCGCTCATCCCCGTGCCGCGCGCGCTTTCGCGCACCTCGTGTGGCACCTGCTGCAGCCCCACCACCACGCTGCGTACCAGCGGCAGCAGGGCGTAGAGCACCAGGGCGATCAGCGCCGGGGCCATGCCGATGCCGCTGATGCCCCAGGCCCCGAGCCACGGAAAGTGATTTGCCAGTCCGGCCAGTGGCGCAATCAGCAGGCCAAACAGCGCCACCGACGGCACCGTCTGGATCACATTCAGCACGCCAAAGACGCCGCTCTGCCAGACTGGCCGCCGGAACAGCAGGACCCCCAGCGGCAGCGCTATCAGTAACGCCGGCAGCACCGTACCGGCCAGCAGCGTGAGATGGCGTCCCAGTGCGGCATCAAACACCGCATGGCGGTTGGCATACTCTTTCAGCAGGGAGAGGTCGCTGAGCTGACCGCTGAAGAGCAGCAGCAGAGGCAGCAGCCAGACCTGCAGATTGAGCAGCAGCTGAGCCAGCCGGTGACGGGTGATCTGCCGCACCCGATCGGTGATCAGCAGCAGGAGCAGCGCGCCGCTGGACCACAGGCCGCTGGCAAAGCTGGTGCGTGCCAGACGACTGCCCTGCTGGCTGAGCAGCGTGGCCTGATGACCACTGAGCCAGAGGATCGCGGCCAGCATCAGCTGCGCTGCCAGCAGCGCCAGCACCAGGTTTATCCGCGTTGGCGGCCGCCATAACAGCAGCCAGAGCGTCAGCAGCGGCACAAGCAGCAGCCCGAACC